>RFJE01000414.1 GCA_003695005.1 Candidatus Hydrogenedentota bacterium
CCTCTCCACAGGGTTTTTGCATAGTTTAAGTAAATAGAGATTAATGCTTTTTGAAACGAAAACTTTTGTGCAATTTCCAGTGCTGAATGAAAGCACTTTTCGGCCTCGGATAAATCTCCTTTTTTTAATAAAATTTCTCCCCGTAAATCATAGAGGCTTGCTAAAGAAGCGTATAAGTGGTTTTCTTGCGCTATTTGAATCGCGGTTTCGCTTTCTTGTAATGCTTTATCCCATTGACCAATTAAATCTAACAATTTAGCTCGCTGTTTATGAACCGTTTGTTTATCAATCTCTGCTTCTACATGGTCTAACAAATGCGAGTAAAAAAGCAAACTTTTTTCATTCTTAAAATTTTCTTGCGTATAGTAAGCTGCTTTCCAAAGATATTCAATAAGTTTTGTAAGCACATTCGTTTGTCGATAGTGATACACAAAGTCGGCATAGCGGGTTGGATCATCCCCATAAATGTCTTCTAATATCTGTGCAATTTTTAGATGAAGCTTTTTTTTAGCAGAACTCAGTTGCATATCATAAGCGACTTCGCGGACTAGGGGCGATTGAAACCGAATCATCCCATTTTCGCTCATTTGAAAAAAACCTTTCTCTTGCAAATTGTGTAAAAGAGATTCTAAATCCTTTTGAGCAAAAAGAATTTCTAAAAGATCCCGCTCAAACTCCATCCCTAACACAGAAGCATGGTGAATGATTTGTTTTTCTTGCTCGCCGAGCCTGTCAATTTTCGCAGTAATTAAAGAATGAACTCCAGCCGGAATTTCCATATCTAAATTAGAAAGAGAAAACTTACCGGAACTTTCCCGAAGAGCATCTTGGTTTTTTAAGTATTCTAAAATCTGCTCGAGAACAAAAGGATTTCCTAAAGATTTCTCCATTAGAAAGTTAAGCAAAGCATCTTCTGGTTCTTTTTGAAAATTATGTATGAATAATCCAAACACTTCTTCTTTAGTTAGGGGTCTCAATTCTATTTTCTTGGAAAGTTTTTCTGTATGTAACTCTTTCGGGACTTCCCGTCCGGATAATACCAAAAAGATAGGAAAGTCCCCTATCATCGGCAAAAGGGAATTTAAAAATTTTACTGTGTCAAAATCTAACCACTGGATATTATCTATCCAAAGAACGTATGATTTTTTCAAGCTAAGTGCTAAAAAGAAATTCGTAAGTGCTTCGAGTGTATTTTCAAAACGAGATTGCGGATCTAAAGATTGGTACAATGATTCATCACTAAATAAATTGATGAGAGCTGCCATAAAAGATTCGGTACGTCTTAATTCCTTGGCCAACATATTAGCTTTTGTATTTGTTAAATTTTTAAGACTTGAAATTAACTCATCCATATTTTGATGGAATGCCTCGAAATTATTTTCAATGCTTTGCTGACTATCTTGCTTAAAGTATTGACGCAAGAAGGGAATAAAGGGGTTAAAGCTTTTTCGCAGTATGCCATCTGCAACTAGAGAAATTCGATCCTGTTCGGGAATCACTTCACTCACTATCCGAGATTTTCCCATTCCAGCTTCACCTAAAAGAAGCAAAGTCCCTGCATTTTTTCCATCCTGAAGTAGTTTTTGCTGATTTTCTAAAAACTCCCTTTCCTTGTTTCTCCCAAAAAATAATAGTGTATTTTGTTTTTTTTGCAAATTGAGATCGTCCAGGACATATAACTTTGTAGAGGTATTCAATCCTTTTAAGACCGTCTCTTCTAAAAAAGAATATTTAATTTTACCTTTTGCATGCTCTAACACTTGTTCATCGATTAGAACTTCTCCAAAAGGGGCTTTGCCCATGATTCGAGCTGCCATATTCACTGTATTTCCTAAAGCTGTATACGTTCCTCGCAAGGGACTTCCCACATAGCCAGTATATGCATTGCCAATATGAATCCCCACTTTTATTTTTTTCTGATACTGTTCTCTTATTTTTAAAGCAAACTGTAACGCTCTTTGCAGAGTATTTTCAAAAGAAAGGGGTGCTCCAAATAAAATAAGGGCTAAACTGCCTTTATCTCCATATTCCGTTCCATTAAAATAACCTCCATAGGAATTAGCACTTTTATGAATGCTATGGAATAAATCAATCTTTTCCGTATCGGAAAGCTGATTCTCTACTCCCACAAAAACCGAAGCGACCTGTCGTATTTCTCCTGCTAAAGAAGTTTTTGTAATTTTCGGAAAAAAACCTTTTTTAACGGCAACATCATTTTCTATGTCTATTTCCTTTGTTTTTAAGCTAAGCTTTTTCGCTTCAGTGATACAGGGTTCATATAAAAATCTTTGTGCTAAAAAATAATTTTGTTGCAAATCCGTACCTAATACGTTCTCTTTTCCTAAGTTCCTTATCACACCTTGGCTTATGACAATATCATTTTCTTTGGCAAATGTTTCGGCTGTGGTAGCTTCTAAAATACTCACTCCTGAGATAAACGAAGTGCTTACATTCTCTTCTTCCTTTGTATACCACTGCAGATTTCCATATCCAATTCCTGTTTTTATAGCTAATGTAAATTGTCCATAAGCACTACGGACAATACTATTTTCATGAAAAGCTTTGCGTATTTTTAAGACACTGTCTAGAATGCATTCCACACTCTGATTTTCGCTGTTCCGGAAAATTGCCGTAAATGCATCTCCTGCAAACGTAGCAATTTCTCCACCGGATTCATATAAAATGGAAATAGGTTTTTTAAAAATTTTATTAATAATGATGGAAAGCTCTTCAGCACCATGCTTTCCCCTTTTCATAAGAGCTTCGCTCATCGACGTAAAGCCGGAAATATCAAAAAAGACCGCGTACGCTAAAAATTGCCCCTTATTCGATCTTTCCAGCCAGGAAGGGATAAGGACACTCATATTTATTAAGTGTCCTTAAGGGGGCTTACGTTACGAAACGAACTAGAATTAACCTAACGCTTTTTTCATGGTCGCACCAATATCAGCCGGTGATTCACAGACGTGAATGCCTGCTTCTTTCATCGCTTGCATTTTACTTTCTGCTGTACCAGCTCCTCCTGAAATAATAGCTCCTGCATGTCCCATCCGCTTTCCAGGTGGCGCAGTTTGTCCTGCAATAAAACCAACAACCGGCTTTTTTACATGGTCTTTTATGTAAGCTGCGGCTTCTTCTTCTGCGGTTCCCCCAATTTCCCCTATCATTACAATGCCTTCGGTGTCGGGATCTTCGGCGAGTAGTTTTATAGCTTCTAAATGCGGAAGGCCAATAATTGGATCGCCACCTATTCCAATGCAAGTTGACTGTCCTAATCCAATTTCTGTAAGCTGCCCAACCGCTTCATAGGTTAAAGTCCCCGAACGAGATACAACCCCAATTTTTCCGGGCTTATGGATAAAGCCAGGCATAATCCCAATTTTACCGATTCCTGGCGAAATAACCCCGGGACAGTTTGGTCCAACTAACACTGTTTTAGAAGCTTTCACTAATCCAATAATTCTCTGCATATCTCTTGTTGGAATTCCTTCTGTAATACAAATGACCAAATCAAGTCCGGCGCCTACAGCTTCGGCAATGGCATCAGCTGCAAAGGGCGGCGGAACAAAGATGACGGATGCATTTGCTCCAGTCTCTTGAACAGCCATTTTTACACTATGAAAAATCGGAAGACCATGATCGGATTTTTGTCCACCTTTACCCGGCGTAACACCTCCCACTACTTTTGTACCATACTCCAACATTTGCTGTGTATGAAACGAACCTTCTTTTCCTGTGATTCCTTGAACAATTACTTTTGTTTTTTCTGTCAGTAATACTGCCATATTTTCTCCTTTAAAAGTTAAGCTTGCGAAATGGCTTTTACAATTTTTTGAGCCCCATCTTTTAAGCTATCCGCCACTTCCATTTTAATACCGCTTTTCCGTAAAATTTCTTTTGCTTCTTCTGCATTTGTACCTGCAAGTCGTACCACTAACGGAACATTAATTTCTACATTTTTTGCCGCTTCCACAATCCCATTTGCAATCCGATCACAACGAACAATGCCCCCAAAAATATTTACATAAATCCCTTTTACATTGGGATCGGAAAGGATGATTTTAAACCCATTCGTAACTGTTTCTACATTGGCACCACCACCCACGTCTAAAAAGTTTGCCGGCTCTGCACCTTCATGCTTAATAATGTCCATGGTGGCCATCGCAAGTCCTGCACCATTAACCATACAGCCAATGTTGCCATCGAGACGCACATAGTTTAAATTATATTTAGATGCTTCTAACTCTAATGGATCTTCTTCCGTTGTATCGCGTAATTCTGCATGGTCCGGATGGCGGAAGGCAGCATTATCATCAAAATTAATTTTACAATCGAGTGCTAACACCCTGCCATCTCCGGTAGTGACTAAAGGATTAATTTCTATTAAAGAACAATCTTCCTTATCATACGCTTGCCAAAGACCTAAGAAAAACTTTATGGCTAATTTCGCATAATCTCCTTCTAGACCTAAAGAATATGCTAAATGAGAAGCTTGCCATCTTTGCAAGCCAAGTAAAGGGTCAATGGTTTCTTTTAAAATTTTTTCGGGGGTCTTTGCTGCCACTTCTTCAATTTCCATTCCCCCTTCTGTTGAGACCATTAGAACTGGCTTCCCTTGCGATCGGTCTAATGTAATTCCCGCATAATATTCCTTTTTAATGTCCATACCTTCTTCTATTAAAATCGTATGAACTTTTTTGCCTTCTGGGCCCGTTTGGTGTGTTACTAAATTCATCCCTAGAATTTGCGAAGCAATTTCTTTTGCTTCTTTTGCAGACTTAGCAAGCTTTACACCACCCCCTTTTCCACGACCACCTGCATGGATTTGAGCTTTTACCACAACCACACTTGTGCCTAGTTTTTCGTAAATAGAAGGGGCATCCTCTGCATTTTGCGTAACAACACCATTCGGTACAGGAATTTGATACTTGCGTAAAATATCTTTGGCTTGGTATTCGTGAATCTTCATAAACAACCTTACCCGAAAAAGAGAATACACGGTCAAGGAGTTCAATACAAAAGAGCCTGCGCGCCAACTTCCTGTTGGCGCACAAGCGGGACGCTTCAATGCGGCAAAGCCGCATTTCCAATCCTATCCCTAAACACTTTCAAAAGAAAGTGGTGAGGGATGTAGCAAACATCCTGTTTGCAAGAGTCTGTACGACAGTTGTTGCACAGGATCTCTTGCTTATTCCAGATAGGCACCAAACACATAACCCACAACACCGTTTAAAAGGCGGATTTTGCGCCAGGTATCGCTATACCCTTCGTAGGTATCATGGATACCCGTATCTTTCAGTTGAAAGACAATTGTGCCCTTTGGCGCAAGAAAAAGCACTTTTGATTTAGTGGTTGGTTTTTCGCGGACGTTTAATTTACTGGCTGTTACTCTAAAGCGAGGGTATTTTGCTAGATCGGCATAGCCATTTGGCAAATCGGGATTGTAGAAAATGCAGTCATGGAGAGAGCCATTCCAGGGTAAAAATGCTTCGTCATAAAAAAGAAGCGGACTACTTTTACTCCACTTACCCCATTCAGGATCTTTTCTTAAAAATAAACTTTCTTCCGTAGGTTTAAGCCACCCAGAAAATCCATTTCCCCAAACGAAATACCACAAAGCATAAAGCGTTTCTTGCTTCTTCGAAGATGGATAAATAGAGCAAAAGGGAGACTCCTTAAAATAAAAGGTCTCTCCTTTCTGAACCTGATGAGTTGTCGGAGCTAATGGCGCAGGCTCTTTAGCTAGCCCGAAAGGTGCAATTGCTTTCGCATAATAACCCATTAAGTGCATGATATCCTTTCGAATATAGAAAATCTGTTTGTCATACCGTAGCTCTTCTTCGCTGGGTTCCATATTATTGAAATAGGTATTTCTAGCTCTGTGATCAAAAATAAGAATATTTTTTTTAAAATCAATGGTCGCTATAAGAATCTCTTTCCTTGTCGTAAGAGGGACTGCAAACAGCAGCAAAAGATTGCCTTTCTGCGCAATTCTAGAGATCACAATAGATTCGTATAAGCCAGGCGAAGCGATTCTGCGCTGCAACTCGTGATAAAAACGAAATGCAGCCTCACCATTTTTTATAAAAGATCCAAAGGGATTCTCTACAAATCGGATATTCGGCTGGTCTTCATCTATCACGTCATACCAGCTTTTCTTTTTCAAATCATCGTATACAAAAGTAAAAAACACATCCGGCCACTTCGCAAACCAGCTCTTCCTCTGCGGCTTGACAAGATCGTAGGGGGTGGTGAGCTTCGAAGGCGGAATGCCGAACTCGCTCGTGTTTAAACAATGAAAAGTCGGTTCCAATGCGTATACCAAGAATTGATCACAAATTACGAATTCGCCTTTGTGAACTGCAGGCATAAATGGGATGTCAACACCCCGCGTTGCAAATAAGCTAAATCTATATGCAAACAAGGCAAAGATTGCAAAGTAGTGTTTATAGTTCATTTCATGGTCCTCCGCAGTTTCAGAGCCGTGTTATTTAGAAAGTATTACATCGACTATAATTCTCTATTGTAGGTTCTCATTGTAAATTGTCAAGTGAGTTTCTTCAGCATATTCTGTAAACCGGCGCTAGTTGGCACACAGGCTCGTTCCCGCCAAGCATCAAGGGCCGTATCGCGGAGAGAATTTTCTTGGCCCCTTAAAACCGTTAAGCTCATAATATAATAAGGTGAATACTCAGTCAGTCGGCGATGCGGAGGAGTCATTATGTTTAAAGTAAAAATATACCTTTTTGGGGGAATTTTATCCCTGCTTCTCCTATTTTCGTGTGGTAAAGGCGACAAATATGTATTAGCACAGCCCGAAGATGCGGTTATTACAGGAAATAATACCATTAATTTAACAGACATCACGCCTCCTACCATCACAGCTTCTCCCGGTGGTGGCATTTACTCAGCCGCGCAAACCATCACCTTATCGGCAGATGAGCCTGCAGAAATTTATTATACAACCGATGGCACGATTCCAGATAAGAATGCTAGAAAATATACAGGTCCTTTTACAATTTATAATAATAAGACGGTCAAGTTTATAGGCTACGATACAGCGGGTAATAAAAGCCCTGTTTACAGCGAAGAGTATCAAATTTATGATATTGGTGCTTCTTTACGCATTACCCAAATTGAGGGAGATAAAATCCGATCGACGGTTGAACCCGGACATGACGGCAGCGATTTTACAAAATCCATTCAATATGATACAGCCATTGTCGAGTTTACTTCTTCCTACGATGCGGATTACTACCTTGTTTTAACCGACACCTCGACAAGTAGTTCTACAGCGTGTGCTAGTGGCACGAATATTACTGCCTATAGTTCTACTTATTCTGCACCTAGTGGAACCATTTGTAGTGGTGATAAAGTGAAAGTTGGTGTAAAGGGAACAAACCCTACCTTTTCTTCCGATGGCGTCTATAAAGTTTGGGTTTGTGCAGATGTATATTCGGATAGGATCGATACCTGTGGTGGATCTCAGCCAAAAAGTTCTGTTCCTAAATTCTCCACAAAAGCGATTTCTAGCTCTTTTATTACGTATGATAACACGGGACCGACGGTGAGCTTTACACCTTCTTCTTCGGCGGTAGCAAGTGGACCGGGAAAACAAGTTTTTGATGCTGCACAATATGTAACCATTACAACAGATGACGGGGCAGAGAGTACCATTCATTATACATTAGGAGATGGCGAATGTGGCAGTGATAGTGGAGTAACTCCAAATAAAAATAGTGAAGTTTTTACTACCCCAATATACATAATTGCTACTACTTGTATCCGGGTATATGCTTACGATAAAGCGGGTAATGAATCCGGCGTCCCGGGCAATCCCGTTGTTGCTATTACGTATGATATACAAACCAATGGGCCTACATTAAGTGTAGATAAGCCAGGTAATTTAACTCGCCCAGAGGCAACTTATGATTATTTAAACCCAACTACAGTAAAAATCTCAGCGTCTGGGTCTTTAGGAGGACCTTATGATATTTACTATACAACAGATGGCACCGATCCACAATCGAGTGGTACTAGGGTAAGTTGCTTAAATGTAACTCCACCTGCCACCTGCGATGTTACGTTAACCAAATATACACGCCTTAGAGCAACAGCTCGAGACAGTGGAAAGTCAATTTATTCTAGCAGCCCCATTGATGAGACGTATGTCATTGGTGATAGGTCGAGCTGGCGATCTGGCACGTTAGCAGAAAAATATTATTTATATGGGGATACAAGCATTGCACATTATGATATTAACAGTAATATTGAGGTATTATTAGATAAAGCTCAGGTTTCGAATTTACCTGCTCAGTATTCAAAAGGTTACAAGATGTACGCTGATGATCCAAACCCGAATTTAAACGGGGGAGCAACGCCAGCGGATAGGCAAACGAATGGCATCTTGCTAATGAATATGGATGTAGATGCTTTAATGAATAA
>RFJE01000415.1 GCA_003695005.1 Candidatus Hydrogenedentota bacterium
TCCCTGGAGGCTTGGCGGGAACATCCATGTCCCACCAAGCCAAGACGCAAAAAGTCGGCAAAGCCGCTTTTTGCTCTCACCCCTCACCAAATTTTCAATTTAGTGAGGGATGGCGGTACATCCTTGTACCGCGAGGGCTGGCTTAAGTTCCCGCCAACCCTCCCTGTAAAACAATGAAAAAAATCTACAATTGCTGATTTTGCTTTACGCAGAGGTTGCCTGTGAAAAAATTGTAACGTGGTAAATAGCGTGAGTTCTAGACGCCGGAAACGACTGTTTTACCCGTCCCGCTGCCGCTTTGGCGGCCGCCACACCGTAAAATAGCGTACTTCCAGAGTTTTTGGCCTATCAGAGTCTATGTATTTTCCATAGGTATGCTCTAATAAGAACCCCCGCAGGTGCACGTACCACCCTTCCGTAGGTTTTTCCCCTTTCGTCAGCAGCAACTTGTGCACAAGGAGTTCTAAATACATCCGCAGTGCAATATCAGCTAAATGCGAAGCCGAGATCTTCAAGTTCCGCGACTTTGTCTGAATATAATTCCACAGCTCTTGCTTACAGTACGTATACACGGTAGCATAACTGTAGAGCTTATCATTATATTGATGATTCGCTTCATGTGTCCGGCTATTGGCTTTGAGTTTCGGTAACAGCCTAAAGATGCAAGCTAAAATCAGGTCGGTTCCATTTACGGTGATTCCTGCTTTGCGCAGCTTGATTGTGTAGTACTTGAGTCGGCCCGCTGTAAAATTGGGTAGGGTCATGCTAGATTTCGACATTGGCACGTAGGGTGAGTTATCGTTCACCTTTTGCTTTCGCTTTTTTTCTAAAATTTCTTTTTGCAGGTATGCATATCGTGCAATTTTTAGCTTTAAGGTTGCTTTTTTACGGTTATTTTTAGCATTACTCGGATGATCACTTTTCTTGTCCTTACGGTATTGTTCATAAACTTTTTTCATGGATTCCTCCTTATACATGGTTCTACCTTATAATACCAAAAGGGGGGTAAATTTTTCAAAAAAAGTGACATTACTTTGAATAAAATTTCAAAAAGGTACAAAATTAGCTAGAAATAAGACATAATCCTGCAATTTTTTTCTCATTAGGGGAAGATTAAGCGCTTACTTTAAAGCAATAAATAAAAAAATCCTTGCATATTTCACTCTATAATTGAATGTAGGCTATGGGGTTGAAACCAGCAATGCACAAGCTTACTTTATACCAGTTATTTAAAGCAGCTTCGGCACTTTATAAAGATTCTCCGGCACAGTACTTTAAAGTGGATAATGAATACCAGAGCATTACTTTTACGGAGATGGCAAAGGAAGTAGAGCAAATTGCCGCCGGCTTGCTTGCTTTAAAAGTCAAAAAGGGGGATAAAATAGGGGTTATTGCAGATGTAGGCCCTATATGGCTACGAATATCCTTTGCGATTACCGGAATGGGTGCGGTTGATGTTCCGCGGGGAACGGATGCAACTCGGGATGATATGAAATATATTTTTTCTCATGCCGAATGCAAAATTGTTTTTATAGAAAACAGCGAAGTGTATAATAAATTAAAACCTGTTCTTAAGAATTTACCAAAACTAAAAAAAATTATTTTCATCCATTCGCCGGAAAAAATGCCTAAAAAAGCAGGCATTACTTTTTATACTTTAGAAGACTTAAAGAAAAAAGCTACGGACAAACTCATAAAAGAGTTCCATAAAAAAGGGGAGTCTCTTGCGAATGAAGATTTAGCCACCATTATTTATACTTCGGGGACAACGGGAAATCCAAAGGGGGTTATGCTTACTCACCAAAATTTAGCATGGGAAGCCTCTTCGGCCGCAAATTATATGGATTTAGGAACCGGAGATGTAACCATGGGGTACCTTCCCCCTTGGCATATTGCAGAAAGATTAATGGAAACTTCTGCTTATTATACGGGCTATGCAATTGCTTTTACCTCTGTGCAAGCTTTAAACAAGGATTTAGCGACCATTCGACCAACCTTTTTAGTATCTGTTCCTCGTGTGTGGGAAGCCATGTATTCTAAAATTATGGATGGGGTAAAAAAAGCTCCTGCTATAAAACGTATCCTTTTTTTTAGTTTTGCAAGTGTTGCAGAAAAATTTAGCATATTCAAAGATATTTTACTTGGTACAAAATACAGTTTAAAAAAAGAAAATTTTTTTCTGCAAGCAATAAAAAAAATATTTGCTTTTTTTGCTCTTGTGGTCTTACTGATTCCAAATCTCCTTGGCCAATTATTGCTTGGCAAAATAAAAAAGGTACTAGGTGGTCGCGTTCGTTTTGCTGTCTCCGGAGCAGGAGCTTTGCCGGAACATATTGATAGATTTTTTTACTCTGTAGGAATCCCTATCATCGAAGTTTATGGGATGACAGAAACCAGTGGAATTTCTACGTTCCGTGATTTAAAGCATCCTAGTATTGGAACAGTAGGAAAACCATTTGATGGCGTAGAAATAAAACTTGTAGCCGAAGACGGAAGTATTGTTACAGAGCCAGGCGTTAAAGGGGTTGCATGGCACAAAGGTAAGCATATTATGCAAGGCTATTACAAAGACCCAAAAAAAACCAAAGAAACTTTAGTCGATGGCTGGCTGAATTCCGGCGACTTAATGATGTGGACAGCACAGGGCAATTTAAAATTTGCCGGACGAGCCAAAGATACAATTGTATTATTAGGGGGAGAGAATTTAGAGCCCGAGCCAATTGAAAATATGCTAAAAAGTACGGGAATTATAACGCAGGTTGTAGTGGTTGGTCAGGATAAAAAGACATTAGGAGCGCTCATTGTACCGAATTTTGAAAGAGTAAGTTTGTGGTATCAGGAAAACTTTGAAAAAGATCCTCCGGATCCAAAGCAGTGGAATGAAGAAAAAGAAATTCAGCGTTTATTTAAAGATACCATTAAAGAATATATTTCCGAAAAAAATGGTTTTAAAACTTTCGAAAGGATTACTACATTTCGTCTATTGCCAAAAGAATTTCAAGTAGGAGAAGAAA
>RFJE01000050.1 GCA_003695005.1 Candidatus Hydrogenedentota bacterium
GAGTTACTATTGCTTATTAGTAATAATTTTTTTCGGGAAACAGCCGAAATTCTGGATTATCTATCGATTGATAAAACCACCTTGAGTAAATCTATGAAAGTATTACTTGAAAAAGAATATATTCAATCCATTCCACAAGAAAAAGACAGGCGAGCGAAATATTACTCGGTAACTCGGAGTGGTAAAGCCCTTGTGCGGGAAATAGAAAAATCGATCCATGAACAGGTTGCAAAGTTACTTCCATCGGGTAAACCAGAACAATTAAAATTATATGATCAAATTTTGCAAATTGTTTATCGTGGTGTCGAAGCCAACATTATTTCTTTGCAGAAAATGTGCTTTACTTGTGCTTATTATGAGCATCAAGAAAAACCTTTTTGTCATTTTTTAAATGAACCGCTAACTTTGGAAAAATTGCAAATTTTGTGCCCTGACCACAAAGATTAAAAACGAACTTCAACTCCAAAATTTGGTATAGGAATGGCACTAAAGCCAGTATCCTTTTCGAGAGTAGGATTTACTCCAGGCTGGTACCTTTGGTTATACTTCCACTTCTCACTCGTTGTCGGGGCATATGCATATACATTAATGACTTCGACATACAGTTTAATGTATCCCCAGCGGTAATTAAACTGATAGCTATAGCGAATATCTAAACGGTGAGCAGGCTCAAAGTGTTTGCTATAAGGATGATCGGTGTCATAAACAGGGGCATAGCGCGGTGGGTTTAAGTTTAGCTGATTATTATCATCGCCAATAATGGGTGTGTAAGGGAATGAAGTATAAAACTGAAATTTTGCAGTTAAAGTATGAGCGCCCCACAAATAACCTAGCACCAGTTTTACTACGTGCTCCTGTTCAAATCGGTTGCGGATGTAAGTGCTTCCTAATGGGTCATCGGCTAAATTTGTACGATTTTTAGCTTGCGTATAGGTGTAGTTTATCCATCCAAAAAATTCATGATTGCGAGCTGTGGTGGTATCCTTGCGCAAAGTGGTTTCCACTCCATAAGCAATCCCGTCTCCCGAGTTTGTATATTCTGGTTGATTGTTTACTGTCATGGGTTCAAGCAAGTCATGAAATGTATTGTAAAAAGTATCCACTTTTATAGTATATAATCTTGAGAAGTTATGCTCTATCCCTGCAGAAAAATGGTATGCTTTCTCGGGGCCAAAGTTTGTTTTGCTGGCAATACCTGGGTTGTTTGCAAAAATAAAAGGGTTAATTTGCGCAAAAGAAGAGTATTGGCCACCTGCAAAAGAAAGCTCGGTATCCTGCGAAATCTCAAAAGAGATGAGACCTCGTGGGTCAATGACTGTTTTATTTAACAAAGCGAGATAATCTGCTCTTACTTGCGGAACAAGCTTTAAAATACCAAATTTCCATTCGTTAGCAATGGCAACTCCCGTAGTTGTGGTTTGACTATCATTGTCCACAGAAGTGGTTTGCACAGAATTGGTATCCGCTAAATTAAAGCCCGTTCGTTGATTGGTTCGTGCAATGGTTCTACCTCGTGAGGAAAAATCATAAAGTGCTGCTTCTGTGATGAACGATAATTTACTTACATCCTGCCAAAATTCAAAATTAAGAAAATTACGCACTCCAAAAATGTTAGGATGGGCAGAAAAGTCTACGTCCAAAAATGTATTTTGTCGATAAGCAAAAGTATTGACCGTATTTAAAGAAGAATAAAGCAGTAGCTTTTCCGAAAATTTTTTAGAAGGAATATAGCTATACGTGAATGCCTGGTTATGAAATTGATTGTCAACTTTGAGCTTAATATCATCAAACAATGGATCGGCACCTTCTTCAATAGATTTATCATCTACATCAGAAACAATACTTAAGAAATCACTGCTTCCAAAGAAAAATAAAGTAAGAGCATGATTTTCAGCGAAAAAAAGTTTTCCCTTTGCCTGGTAATCGTAATAAATGGGGAAGTTATCGACCTTTTCTCCAATTAAATCAGCGATATTTTTTGCAATGCTTAAATTTCCATAACGACCAGAAACAATCCAATAACCAATGGTTTGCTTTTTTTGATTTTCCGAATCAGCGTTTGTTTTTACCAAGCGAGTAAAAGGGCCACCAAGCAAAACATTCGATGAAATAATACTAGCATCACCGTAGCCATAAAATTCTTTTACTTCATCCGTAGTCCCAATGCTAATGACAGAACCAAGCGCGTTGCTAAAATCTACAGGATAGGCCGAGGAATAGACATCAATTTGCTGAATCATATTTGTATTTATCACAGAATGTAAGCCGCCAAAATGTAAAATGGAGTACACTGGAATCCCGTCAATATAGTAACGGTTAGCATTTGTGTTTTGTCCGCGAATCGTTAAATTCCCAAAAAAACCAGCTGTCCTGTTAATACCAGGAAGTGCAGTAAGTGCGCTGACAGAATCTCCAAAAGAAGCAGGAACTTCTTTCATTTCTTGTACTGTCATGGTATAACGGGAAACTTTTTGGATATTGCGATTATCCCGAACAACTAAAGAGCTTCCTCGTACTGTTATGGTCTCGAGAAGGATAGTAACTGAAGATTGATCCGGGATCTGTATTTTTTGACGTGCATATTGGTATCCCGGAGCTTGAACTAAAATAGTATAAGTTCCGGGCTCTAAGTTTAATGCAAAGTTTCCTTTTTCATCACAGCGTACTTTTATGCGTTTTTCGAGGACTGCAACCGTGGCAAAAGCAACAGGCTGTTTTGTAATTTTAGCCAGAACCTGTCCTTGCACTGCTTCCTGTGCAAATAAATCTTGTAAAAAAAAGAGAAGCAAAAAAATAAATGTGTACACTCTCATCTTAATCCCTCAACTCAAACCGTATCATTTGCTCCATCGTTACGGGCACATTCTGTCCATTTACCATGGGCGGAGTAAAGCGAGCTCCCTGAAGCATTTTTTTGGTATCTTGAATAAAATCATTGATAACTTGCTGTTTTTGGGCCGGAGGTAATTCTTTGTCTAAAACAACATTTAAAACTTGCATTCTTATGATATTGCCATCTTTATCGATGTCAAGTTGTAAATAAACCGTGGCTTCTACTTCGAGCAATTTTGCACTTTTTGGATATATTTTTTCTAAACGAGTTACAAGACGCGGAGGCGCAACATCAGGATAAAAAGCTAAATCCACAGTTTGCGAATCAGAAGAACCTTTTGCTTTTTCCACTTCCTGTACTTCTGCATTTTGGTCTTCGGACTCCTGGATTTCTTTTCGAGTTACTCTTTTCTCAAGTTGTACGTCTTTTAAGTCGAGAAAAGTAAGCTTTTCAATTTCCGTAGTTGTTGTTTTAATAGGCCCCTGGCTGGCAACGCAAAGAATCAGTAACAATATTAGTACAGAAAGAAAAAAACTAAACTCATACGGATGACGGTCATAGAAATGACCTAGCTCAGTAATGGGTTTCGTTAAATTACTCATCTTGTTTTGTTTTCTCTTTAGGTTGTGCCATAAAAATTACGTTTAAGAAGTCATTTTCTCGTAATGTAAGTAGTAATTTAGAAACTTCCTCGTAGGGTAAATCTTTGTCAATTGTAAGTGCAATGGTTGTGTCCTTTTCTACTTTACTTAACATAAGACGAGGGATAAGCTCCTCTGGCTGAATTTTTTCCCCATCAAAATAAAGCTCCTTTTTCTTGTCGAGTAAAATATAAATTGTATTTTGTTCGGCTCCTTCTGTTTTTGCAATCGGCAAATCTACTTCCACCCCTTTAGGTGGCTCTGTGGTGGTGGCTGTCATAAAAAATACCAAAAGCAAAAAAGCCATATCGGCCATAGCCGCTACTGTTGAAGTAGACGAAATTTTGCGCACATGTCTTCGAATCATGGCTTTAAATCCTGAATAGAAATTTTTTTAACTCCCACTTCCTTTGCTATGGATAAAGTATCCATTAGTCTTTGGTATTTGAGTTTTCTAGGCATGAAAATAACTGCAATGAAATCTGGATTTTGTTTTAGCTTTTGTTGCATTTGTGCTTTTAGTTCCTGATCTGTCAAGACCATGCCTTCTACTTCGTAATTTTGTACTAGTGGTTTAATTTTAAGGAGTCTCGAAGCTGGAACAGAAATTCCCCCTTTCGTAGAAGGCAAAGACATGAAAATGCCTTGCTTTAATAAAAAAGAACTCGTTACAATGAAAAAGATAAGAAGCAAAAACGCTAAATCCGCCATGGGTGACGAGTCAAATTCCGATACTTTCATTCCTGTTCGCAAATGGCGTTTTTTCATTTTTGATCTATATTTTCAAAGTGATAGGATAACTTTTCTTCCGCAGCATAGGTCACTTGTTGTATA
The DNA here is from genome assembly GCA_003695005.1 of Candidatus Hydrogenedentota bacterium. Classification (GTDB taxonomy): domain Bacteria; phylum Spirochaetota; class Leptospiria; order Turneriellales; family J094; genus J094. Next base: position 4,309 of record RFJE01000050.1, read on the forward strand.
AGGTAGTTAAAAAAATAATATGCTGCTAATGTCGGTACTGCAATAGAAAGTCCACCTGCCGTGGTAACAAGTGCCATCTGGATTCCGACAGCAACTACTTTTGCGTTGACAGTGGCCGCCGATGCTATTGAAGAAAAAGCATCAATCATACCAATGACTGTTCCTAAAAACCCAACTAAAGGAGCTAAATTTCCAATGGCTCCTAGCAAAGAAAGACCTCGTTCTAAATCATTAATATAAATCTGCAGATCTTCGTATATGGCTTCTCGCTTCTTTTCAGGGGATAAATTACTTTTCATTTGTAATTGCTCAGTAATAAATTTTTCTACCGCATCTCGTTTTACTTTTTTTGTGCGCAGAAAATAAATACTTCTCTCGATGATTAAAGTTAACGA
>RFJE01000416.1 GCA_003695005.1 Candidatus Hydrogenedentota bacterium
CCTAATTGCGAGAAATCTGTGTGGCAAAAAGCCCAACAATTCTCTTTACGAAATGCAATGATGCTTTTAAAAAAATGATGCATCTTGCGCCTCGCATAAATTCCATCGGTAATTTCGTTTTTCCAGATAGACCAGCGCATCCAATTGTAAGGATTGTCTGCATCAATATGATAGGGATTATTATTTCCATATTTAGTTCGCATCCACTCATCCCCGCCAAGCATCATCGGTGTGCCATTGGAAAGAAAAAGAAGCACCGCTGCATTGCGTATTATTTGTCTTTTAAAAGATTCAGGTTGCCAATCCTTGCTATGATTATTATCATCCCCACTTGTCGGATCAATACAATTTGGATTTAATGGGCCTCCACAATTTCTTTTTTCTGCATAACTAAAAACATCGTATAAAGTAAAGCCATCGTGTGCTGTAATAAAATTAATACTGTTATAAGGATAACGGGCAATACAATAAGAACAATTTTCTTTGTTATACATACCACCGGAACCCGTTAAAAAACCACCACCATCCACTAAATAAGGCCATGGTTTTGTATTGAGTTTATAAGAATCATCATTTAAAAAAGATCGCATGTAATCGCGAAACTGTCCATTCCACTCATACCAGGAATAAGCTTGCGAAGAACTGCTTTTTCCCTGCCAATTCGATGAATCCGCTGCTTTGGAGAACTCCCCAACTTTGTAATGGCCGCCAGCATCCCAGGGCTCCGCTACCACCCGAGCATTGTTGGCTTGTAAAATAGGATCATTGACAATGTCCTGTAAAACAGTGGTTGTGGAACTCCAAGACCCATAGTCCTCATCAATTTCCCCTAGCTGAGCACATAAGTCAAAGCGAAAACCATCCACATGCATCTTATCATTCCAATAGCGAAGAGCATCTATAATAAGCCTGCGAAATGGCGTGTGATTTGCGCGCATGCCATTTCCAACACCAGTATGCTCCCAGTAGTATCCCGCTGCTGCTGCATTCGGATCATTATATGGTCTTTGGTAGTATGCATTGTTATCAATACCCCGAAATGTTAAAATCGTTGCTGTTTCCACAGGGTCATAAATCCAAAAATTAGCAGGGTCGTTTAAGTCTAAAACCCCTGTAAACTGAGGTGGTTTTTCGCGCCAAAGCCCCCCTTCTCCTGAATGGTTAAATACAATATCAATCCAGACTTCAATTCCTCGTTTATGAAACTCTTCCACCATTTGACGAAATTCATTTACGTGATAGCCGCGACTTGTATTAAATGCATAGCTAACTTCCGGTGCAAAAAAACCAATCGTCCAATATTTCCAGTAGCCCCCATCTGCACCTGCTTCATTAATTGGTAAAAACTCAACGACATTCACCCCTAAATCTTTTAAGTAATCTGCCATTTCGCCAGCACCTCGATAGGTCCCCGGATGATCCACGGGATAATCCACTCCCGGATTTTTTGTAAAGCCTTTTAAGTGAACTTCATACACAATTAATTCTTCCGGCTTTAATGTCTGACCAGCTTTTTTTTGGTTCCAATAATCTTGCTCTGCGCTAGACCAGCTGTAATCATCCGATAAAACAATGGCTTTTGCCGAAGCTGCCACTGTACTTTCTTGCCGATAAGGCCCACTTGCTGCCATCCCTTTCGACCAATCATGATCTCGGTGAAAGGCTCGCCCATAAGGGTCCATTAAAACTTTATTTGGATTAAAGCGATTACCATAAGCATCTACATCGGCAATAAAACCATCTAACTTTCCAGGACGCCAGTTGGGGTCGTACTTCCAGTTCGGTCCCCACATGCGATAACCGTAATAGGTACCAGGGCCAATCCCTTCCACATAGACACTCCAAACATTGTGGAAACGAGACATTTCAAAAACCCGGGCCGGATGCTCACTATCCGGATCATCAAAAATTAATAGCTCAACTCTCTCGGCACGCTCTGAATAGATATTAAAATTGACACCATTCCCGGTTGGTTTCGCCCCTAAGTAAAGTAAGTTTTTAATGTCATCTACACTCATGCCCGGTGCATAAGGCTTCGCATTGTAAAGTTTAATGTAATCTTCACTTGGTTTTACACAAGAAAGGATCACCAAGACAAGACCACAGGAGATCAGTAGTCGTACCATTTATTATTATATGTATGCCCTCTTAAGCAAAAGGCCAAAAAATCATTACAGCTGCGGCCAACTTATAAACCGAGAACTATATTTTGCAGGCAATTTTTCACTCAAAATTTTGTTGATGTAGTTTGCTTTATATCTTTTAGAAAAATGAATAAGAACAATTTTTTCGTTTTGGAAAAGGTCTAGACGATCTAAAATATCATACAAATGAATATGTCCCCACTTGTGAGCACGCTCCGGTGGTCTTTTATCATCAATATAAGTACACTCTAACAAAAGGACTTTTGCTTGTTGAGCTTCTTTGTTATTCTCTAAAAAGCGAATATCGGTATCTCCTGAATAGCAAAAAAGCGGGATTTCTCTTTCTTCAAAAATATCTTCTCCTTGTTTTTTAAGCTTCTCGATTTTTCTTCCCGATAAAGCTATGTACTCTTTTTTTAACTTTCTTTTTTTTTCTAAAAGAACATAACCCTGTGCCGGTATTCGATGAAAGGCTGGTAAAGCTTTTATAAATACATTTTTTCGTATTTCTACTTTTTGATGGTGATTGATTCCCTCGACCTGGATTTTATATTCAAATTGCTCAATTTTATGCCACAATTTTAAAATTTTTCGAATTGGCTTTTTTATAGCAGCTGGCACATACACTTTGCCTTCCGGCAAATTCTTTAAAGAACGTTGCGAAAAATAATAAGCAATTCCTGCAGAATGATCTAAATGACCATGCGTTAAAAAAATGGTTGGAACATCAATGAGATCATCCGGACAGCGACCAAAATCAAACGCTACCTTAAAATGAGGTAGTATATAAGACGATTCAATTCCGCCTATGGAAACCCCTTTGACTAAGACATTGCGATGTTGAAATTCTTTCACAATTTTTTTGCTAAATGAAGTGCTTCTAAAAGAAGATTTTCTTTTTTTATTAAAATAGCTACTTTACAAGTAGGTACCGGAAAGTCCAAACTTTCCCTTAAAATAATTTCTGGATTCATATCCTTTTTTCTAAGCTGTGATTTTAAGTAGTAAATGCGAGCTTTTGTCTGTTTATCGTAATATACAGGTGGCGGGAACATAGCTTTCGGGAAACCTGGAATAATAGGTAAAAAATCCTGGCTTAATAGTTGGACACCATCGTTTGCCATAAGGGGTTTTTCTTTCAAGGTAGGATTACTAAGAACAAACCATCGATACATTGCGCGTGATACTGCCTGGTCGCAAGCTTGTTTTTGCCAAGTTTTCCGAATTTCCATTTTTTGTGTAAAGTCTTTGGCTAAACCTTCTTTTGCAATCGGTGCAATATTAGCAATTTCTAGTGTTACATCAAAAATATCTTTTAACCTATACACCGCTGTTTGGCTGTCATCTAACTGACGTTTTGCTTTGTAAAATTCCGGTGCATTGTTTAAATCTTCTTGTGTAAAATTCTGACGAAGAGGGTAAAAGATAGCTTTATTTTCATACAAATCAATGGCATCTAACGAAAACATCCTTGCAAAACTTAAAACCTGAAAAGTATCTTTATCTAAAAAACCTTCCTGGTTGCGATCGAGCGGGGATAAATAATCCACAGCAGGAATTTTTTTCTCACAAGAAAATAAAGTAACGATCAGTAAAAAGACAATTCGTCGAGTCATATGGATAATTGTATAATAAAACACACACGTTCAATTAAAATTCTTCTTCCTCTGCCGTAATCAGTTTGTAATAACGAGCATAAGCACGATTCGCTTCTACAAAATTGTGAATGGTTTCATACACCATCCCTAAATTAAAGTAAATATTTGCTTTTGTATCATCGAGTTTTGTGGCTTTTGTTAAATCCGAAATAGCATGAACATAAGTGCCAAGAAAAAAATATCCCATTCCCGAATAATGCAAAAGATTAACAAGCCACTTCCGGTATAATCGTGTGGTTCGAAAAGGCCATATTTTTTTTTTCACTTTGTTTAATAACGACAATCCCTTTTGCGTATTTTGACGTGCTTCCGTGAGTGTATTCGAAGGTAAATACAAAGCACAAAGTCCCCCATAATACGTTATTTGCAACGAAGCGGAATACTGTTTTTCTACGTTTTTAAATTTCTCAAAACAAGCTTGGTAATTTTTTTGTTGATACAAAGAAGTAATTTCCATAAGCACACTTTTTTCTTTTTGTGCTTTATGAATTGCGAATGTATTCACTCCCCATAAAAAACTTGTTTGCATTAGAAAGGAATAGTAAAAAAAATATCTCATTAGTTTTCGTCTATAAACTTGCGGACAACTCGGTCATTCCCTGTTGTGGTGTGGTTATTATACCCACCTACATAAAAGTAGCCATTGCCATCGGTTACAATAGAAGTTGCATTATCAGCATCTCCATCATCTATAGTTACATTCCACTGACTAGCAGGCTCTGTACCATCTGCTAAGCTAAATTTTTTTATCCACCAATCCAATGTTGTCGAACCACTGGCTACAGCATTCCCTGTGCCAACGACATATAAGTATCCAGATTGGATTAAACCATCGTATGCAATATCATCTCCATTGCCGGAATCTACTTTTTTATCCCAATTGGCAGTAATTTCATTACCGGCCAAATCATAGCGTTTAATCCACCAATCCCATCCACTTCCTGCGGAAACGAGATTCAGTCCCGATCCTATAACAAAAAAACCTGAACTATCGAGAACAAGTTTATACGGCACATCGGCATCTCCGCCATCTACAATAATGGGGAAATTACCACCACTTGGGGTGCCCGAAAGATCTGTTTTTTGAATACACCAATTATTAGAAGAGTCTATAGCACTTTGGCTGTTACCACGAGTGCCAATCCAATAGAGTGCATTTTCGGATTCTGATAATACCAAATCATAGAGCTTTAGCTGTAGTGTAGATCCACAGTTTATGTAAGAACCTGACTGTCCAATTAAATTGCCGGAAGAATCATACACACGAAGCCACCACCGATAAGCCGAAGATCCATTATCATACGTAGTTCCCCCCCAATATATATTTCCATTCGACGCTACTTGCACATAAGCATCGGTATCCGATGTATTGGAGTTATCCCATGTTTTAGACCAAGTGGTGATTTCGCTACCGGCTGCAGAATATGATCTTAAAAACCAATTATTCCCTGCCAGAAAAGAAGCAAAGTAATATCCACTTAAAAAAATATTCGAACCATCCGTAGCTAAAGAAAGTGCATAATGGTTTTGCGAAGAGGCAATATAATTTTGCACATCCCACTGCTTTGTTCCATCAGCAGCAATTTTCGTTAGCCAAAAGGATAATTTTGAATTTCCCGTTAAAATATTATTTCCACTTCCCACAACATAGAGATAACCATTTTGGTAAAGCAAATCCTCCACAGTATCCTTATCATTATTAGGTCCATTTGCTATATATGGCCAACCGTCTGTAATTTCTGTCCCCGGCTTTACATATTGAATGGTTAACGTGGCAGCATCCGAAATTGTGCCTTCTGCATTTTTCACATAAAAATAAAGCGTATAGGATCCATAAGAAGATAATGTATAGCTACTTGGTGCTGAACTTTGCCAACCTACTTCATTCCCATTTAATGAAATCGCTGACTCTGAAATATAATATCCCGTAACATCCGAAGTCGCTGTAATGGTAAACGTAACTTGATTTCTCGTTGTAATACTTTTGCTAGTTAAAGTTACTTGTGGTTTCGCTAAGGTAGCTGGAGCAGAAGTTCCTCCTTGGTTTTGCCCCCCTTGGCTAGAACCTGCCGTTTTGTTCGACGAGCAATTTACCAAAAATAAGATTGTAACGATGCACACTACTCCAGAACGAATGTTCATTTTAATTAGTATGACGAAACTTTATCTACATTGTCAACAGTTTTTAAATGCTATAAATTCCACCCCCAAAAACAATTGACAGTGTATCATTTTTACAACACATGGTAGGGGGTTGTAAAACCCTAACTTTATTGTAGAAGGAGAACATAATGGAACAAGCTCAAATTCAGTTATCCAACCGGTATATTGACAAAGCACCGGAAGAAAGAACATTAGCGGATTTTGTCATCCAAAGGCGTCCCGAAGCAGATTTATTTGCTTGGACACAAGATTTTTATGAATCCGTAGAGTATTTAAACCGAAAAGGGCATAATTTATACCGAAGGGTGTTAAAGTCCGCCAATGGTAGGCATGTAGAAATTGAAGATCCTCTTACAGGCGAAACTCGAAAAATGCTTATGATTGGTTCGAATTCTTATCTTGGTTTAAATGTCCATCCACGTGTTGTAAATGCAGCCAAAAAAGCTTTAGAGCATTATGGAGTTGGTGCAGGTTCCCCTCCCCATTTTTCCGGCTATTATGATGTGCATCGAGAACTCGAGCAAAATCTAGCATGGCTCAAAGGTGCCGAAGAAGCTATGATTTATCCTTCGGGTTATTCGACGAATGTTGGCATTATCTCTTGCTTAACAGGACCGAAGGACATCGTCATTATCGACCGGTTAGCCCATGCTTCTATTATTGACGGCTGTCTTTTATCGGGGGCTAAAATAATGACCTTTAAGCATAATGATATGAATTCTCTCGAGCGAGTATTAAAGCAAACCGAGCACAAAAAAGACGGTGATAGGTTAGTCATTGTAGAAGGGGTGTATTCGATGGATGGCGATATTGCACCGCTAGATGTGATTTACGACCTAGTGAAAAAATATGGCGCAAAACTGATGGTCGACGAAGCTCACGCCACAGGCGTCATTGGAAAAACAGGAAAAGGATCCCCCGAGCATTTTGATTTAGAAGGCAAGATTGACCTTGTCATGGGAACTTTTTCGAAAAGCCTTGGTGGTTTAGGTGGTTTTGTAGCTGCGAAAAAAGAAGTGATTACTTATTTAAGGTATTACTCACGTGCTTACTTTTTTGCGGCTAGCCCCACCCCTATGCAAGTAGCGGCTCAAAACGAAGCGGTAAATGTGTTACGAGAAGAGCCTGAATGGAATAAAAAGCTGTGGGATAATATCCATTATTTCCATGGCCGCTTAAAAGAAGAAGGCTTTGATATTGAAAATGCTCAGACCGCGATTACACCCATTGTCATAGGGGATACCGTAAAAACAAGGGAAGTAACAAAGTTTATGCACGAGAACAATGTCTTTGTGAACCCCGTTCCGTACCCTGCTGTACCTCGTAAAAAAGACAGGCTTCGCCTTTCGTTATCGGCACTTCACGAAAAAGAAGATTTAGATTTAATTTTAGATCTTCTCAAAGAAGCTGATAAAAAATGGCAAATTCGTAAATAATAAGAAGGGGGCTTCAGCAGCCCCCTCGCTTCGGCCGTGCTAATCTAAAATCCAAGTTATTCATTGAGGTCTTGGGCAATTCAAAAAATTTGTTTCAATAGCAAAAATTTAGCGTCCTTAGTCCCTGCGGCCGTGGATTTTAGGCACGGCCTTCGCTACCCCCGCATAACCTTATCAGGTTTTAGTAAAATTTGCACGTTGTTTAAATACTCTTCCATTTCGGATTGTTGAGCTAATATGTGTGCTTTTTTATAAAGCAAACTTGCTTGTTCTAATCTGCCTTTTTCTTGCAAATACGCAGCATATTCAAAATAGCAGTGCAGTAAAAGAAATGTAGCTTTTGATTTTTCTGCTAATTCCATGGCTTTCTGAAAGAACTTTTCTGCAGGATGGAGTCCATTAACAGATAGTCCTGTTGCTTTTTCGATAGTTTCTTTTTGTGGTATTTTCGAATTTTCTTTTAAGACAAGAGCGAGGGCTAAGTATGTTCTTGCCATTTCATTTTCGGAAGAAGTTTCTTCCGCTATTTTAAAATGCAAGAGTGCTGTTTCCACAGCTTTCTTCCATTTTTTTTCTTTTGCATAAACACAACTCATATAAGAAAGCACATAGCTATAATAGCCTTTTGCAGATATTTTTTGCATAAGAGAAAGAGCACTACGAAAAAACTGTTTTGCTCGGGTTAACTTAGCTCTATCATAATAAACGGCACCCATGCTAAATAAGGTGTATGCAATGGCCAAGTTTTCTCCAATTTCTTCCGCTGTATTTAAAGCAGCGGTATAAATTTCCAGTGCTTTTTCAAAGTTTCCTCGTCGGTGTGCAATAACCCCTAAATTAAGTTCAGCTGCCGAAATTCCGCTTTTATACCCAATTTCTTGGTACACATTTAAAACTTCCGAAAAAGCTTTTTCGGCTTCTGTTAGTTTTCCTTCATTTAAATAAAGCACAGCAAGGCCATATAAAGGGTATGTTTGGAATCTTTTATCTTTTAAATCCCGATACATGGTAAGAGATTTTTCAAACAGCTCTTTTGCTTTTTCTATGTGATTTAAATCTCTTTCGGTTACACCGAGCTGGTATAACGCAAGAGCTTGCGATGATTTTTGCTTTAATTCTTTTGCGAGCTTGAATGCATTTTGGTTTTGCTGTTTTGCTTCTTTGTATTGTCCTCCTCTCCACAGGGTTTTTGCATAGTTTAAGTAAATAGAGA
>RFJE01000417.1 GCA_003695005.1 Candidatus Hydrogenedentota bacterium
CCCTTTAATCTTACTTTCGTTATATTTTTTTGTGGGCTTATATCACTTGCTTTTGTTTTTACGTCGTCCCCAAGAAAAATATAATTTTTACTTCTTTATTTTTTGTGTGTTTTTAGCTGTGTATTTATTTACCCGAAGTGCAACTGTCTTTTCCGTCATGGAAAATTATATTGTGATAGCGCGCTGGGAGCTCTTTACATTATTTTGGGCAATTTCTTTTATTATCTTTTTTATTGATCAAATTTTAGTGGGTTATATTACGAAGTTTGTTAAGGCCTACACTGCCTTTTCCATATCTTTAGGTCTTCTTATTTGGATTACTCCTCTGGCAGCACAAGAAGATGTTTTAAGAATATGGCAAGCAAGTGCCCCCATTTTTCTGGTGTATGTTTTGTATCGTGTTCCGAAAGCAACACTCCAAGAATTTAGAAGTTTCCGTGTAGAAAACAAGAGACTTGTGGAAAGTATTCGACTTACTTTATTATGGACAGTTCCTGGAAATATACTTTTAGGAATTTTAATTTCTGTTGGCACAGCTACCTTTGATATTTTAGATTCTGTTCTCTGGCATACCGGAATTGCGCTAACAAAATATGGATTTTTTGTATTTGTTATGGGAATTGCTACAGCATTGGCCAACCGTTTTTTAACGGTTCATAAACAAGTGGAAGAGCTCAATCGCACATTAGAGCAAAAAGTAGAAGAGCGTACTCGGGAATTAAAAGAAACTCTCGATCGTGTCAATGCATTAAAAGTAAAACAAGATGGAGACTATTACTTAACAAGTTTGCTCATTAAACCTTTGAGTGTTACAAAGTTTAATTCTCACTGGGTGAAAGGAGATTCGTTTATACGGCAAAAAACACATTTTCAGTTTCGCAAATGGCAAACCGAAATTGGTGGTGATATTAACATTGCCGATACCATTGAGCTGCGTGGTGAAAAGTACATTGTCTTTGCCAATGCCGATGCCATGGGAAAATCGATCCAAGGGGCTGGTGGTGCACTTGTTTTTGGAGTGGTACTGAATGCGATTATTAAAAGGACACATTTAGTTGCATCCGCAAAAAATGTAACGCCGGAAGCATGGCTCGAAAGTTGTTTCTTAGAGTTGCAACAAATGTTTGTTTCTTTTGATGGTTCCATGTTAATTTCTGCTGTTGTTGGCCTTGTCCATGAAAGAAGCGGTGCTCTTTATTATTTTAATGCCGAACATCCTTTTCCTGTTTTAGTCCGCGACCAAAAAGCCGAGTTTTTACACGATGAAATGCAGCTTCGCAAAATTGGAATTGTAGAAATCGAAAGCATGTTCCGCGTCTTAACGTTTCAACTGAAAAAAAATGATATTTTAATTTTAGGATCAGACGGTCGGGATGATATTATTATCCAAACCGAAGATGGGGCACACATGAATGAAGACGAGACCCTATTTTTACGCCATGTCGAAAAAGCAAACGCGGACCTCAACAAACTTTATGAAGTAATTGCAGAAAGCGGCGAAATTACAGATGATTTAAGCTTACTAAAAATTTCGTATTTGCCGGAAACCGATAAGCCTATCTATGCAAATGAATCTCATATTTTATCGCATTTGCAAAGTGCCAAAGAAAAATGGAAGCAAAATACAGATTTTCGCGAAATTGGCTTAAAAGAAATCTATAAGCAAATTATGGAAGAAGGAACAGGGGCTCATGCATTTACCGAAGTGATTCGCTTTTGCTTATCGGTAAAAAAAGAAGAAGCAGCGAGTTGGGCATTAGAGTTAGCCGAGCGTGCGCTAGTAGAGTATCCCACACAGTCGGAACTTTTATACTTAGCAGCTGTTGCGGCAGTGTATAATGGCCAATATAAAAAAGCCATTGAATTTGGAGAAACATTCCGACGCAGGGATCCGGAACATATTCGCAATTTAGTAAACTTAGCCGATGCATACCGGAAAATAGGCCAAAAAAAGCGAGCCATGAACATTTTAGACAAACTCTTAGAAATGGCACCGGAAGATGAACTTGTCATTAAATTAAAAAAAGTTTTGACGAAATGATTTAATTTACAGTTTTGGCTCTATCTCATTAAACTGACAAAGGAGAAATCAATGATGCGAAGAAAAAACTTAATAACATTAGGGATTACGTGTTTATTGGCGATTACAAGCACCTATTGTGGTGGTGGGAAAAACGTAAAAAAAGCGAGCAATCCTGCAGATGCCAAAAAAATGGCCGAAGAAGAGAGTGCGTCTGTAAAAAGTAGAGCTGTATCGGGGCTAGATGATATTGCTTCTAAAGCACAAGCAGGAGCTGTCGTAAAAGCCATGAATGCAAAATTATCAAAAATCTCGCTTACGGGCTTTCCGCATAATGGCACGAAAGTAAACGTAGATAAGTATCGGAAATGGGCAAGACTTTCTGCACCAGTTGTAAAAGAAATTTTAAAGAAAGTACCCCCAGGATATATTTTCCAAATTAAAGGACATGCCGATTCAAAAAGTGTAAACCCTCGTCGTAACCAGCAAGTTTCTTACGAAAGAGCAAAGTTTGTTCGGGATCAATTAGCCAAAGAAGGCGTGGACTCAAATAAAATCCAAATTGTGGGTGTAGCAGACAGAGAGCCAGCTGACCCTAATAATCCGGAATCTGCTGTTAACCGTAGAGTTACTTTTTCTGTTGTAAAAAAATAAACAAGAAAACGATATGGTGTTAACACCATATCGTTTTTATAAATCAAGCTCATCCTGACTAGGTCTGCGTCTAAAGACCTCTGTTCGGGGTAAACCAAATCCAGGAATATCTTTTAAAGTTAGCGATATCCAGGCTGTTTGCTCATAGTACGTAGAGCGATACCGATTGCCTGCACCAGAGGGGACATTTTTGCGACTTGCCGAGTAACTAATGCGCAATAACCAGCGATGCAAATCATGCTCAAGTAAAATAGCAAATCGTTCTAAAGAAAAAAAGCTACGATTCCGGATTTGTGTATCAGGATTGACTGCATTCAAAACATCGTTAGGAAAAGCTATATAATCGCTTTGGCCAGGTATATACTTTTCAAACTGCCTTGCTTTAGAATTTACTTCGAGCACCAAGCGCCAAAGTTTATGTGGCCATAATTGCAGTTTTAAAAACCACAACAGCGAAGACTGACGCACTTGCCTAAAGTTATGGTACAAATTAATTCCTGTTTTAATTTCTTCAATGCGATGAAACCCCCAGGTTTTAAACCCACCTGTGGCTGTATAAAGCTCTAAAGTTTCATCCCCAGAATTTTGAAAGCGGAGAAAATAGCGGTATTCATTATTTAAGCCAATTAAAAAGAAATGCCGATTTTTTGATGGAATACGGTATCGATTGATGTAACCATGTATAAAATCATACTCCCATTGCGTTTCCCATGTCAAAGGGGAATAGCGGAAATGTTCCGGTATAAAATAAGGAAATTTACGCATGTCACGCGAAGTACGAATTTCTGTAAAATAATAAGGCTGAAAGTCCGAAATAAGGGCAAAGTTCAATAAATGTAGTCTCTGCGCGCCATACGTTGGCGATGGCAATCTCTGTTCAAATGCATAATAAAGCTGATACCGTGTATCAAACATCAACTCTGGCAGACCAAGAGCAAATCGACTATCTGTAAAAAGATACTGGTATGTATTCCGACCCGTTTCCTGTGCGAGTGTATTATCATTCCCCGATGCAAATTCATGAAATAAACCATAACCACCTGCTGGTAAAAGACTTATATATCGATTCCATGCCCATGGCGCCGAAATACGATTTTGCCCTTCTCCCTTAAAAAAGGTTTTAAGCTCTTCGCCACGCTCATTGTAAAATTTATGCACACCACCTTTTAAACGCAAATCATTCATGATCCCACCAAAGCCATAAGGACTTTTAGGTCGATACCAATAAAACCTTTTTGTAAATTCCACTTCAGGAGCTAAATCCAAAGCTGGCTTGTAACCCGATTCCGTTTCCGATAAGTCATACCAAATCCAATCTCTCTTTACCCGAACACTAAAATGATTTTGACGCCAATCTTCCACATAACGTAAATCCCACAAAAGAGAATTTTTCTGCACTGCAGAGTCAAAAACGGCATTTGGCACAATGGCTTCGAAAGTATTTTCTGGTAAAGGCCTGTCTAAAAATTCAATATCAAAATCACGATGTGTTTGAGATTCCAATTTTAAGTATAACGAGCTTTGTGCATCTTTTTCATACGAAGAAAACATGGTCGCTCGAATATCGGATTGAAAACGATACCAAAATTCATGCACTTCTTTTACCTGACCGTCCGAGAGTAAAATTTGATCTGTCCACTTTACTTGTCCTGTTTTTGGATCCACATACGTTTCCCTCTGCTTATGATCTGCTACAGCCATTTGTAACGAGTACGTTAATTCACGCGTATCGCGCGCAATGTTCATGGCAAACATTCCCCCCACTCTTTGGTAATAATCGAGCCAAATCTCTCCACTTTCGGGCAATAGCCTCTTACGAGTTCCCGTAGTAAAACGCCATGTATTTTGAATAAAGCCCCCTCGTGTATTATTATATCCAATACGGGTAATGATCCCCGTACCAATATCGGTTTGGAATAAAATGGGCCAGTAGAAAATAGGTGCATTGCCCGCAAAATAAGTAACATCTGTTGCCACAAGTTCATTTTTATCGTTAAACCATAAAGACGAAGCTCGAAAGTGATAGTGTGGTTGAATGGCATTGCAGCTCGTAAAAAAAGCTTTGCGTGCCTTAAATTTTTTTGGCTCAATTTGGATAAGCTTTTTTGCGCGAACCTGAATTTTTTGAAATTTTCCTTCAGCATCTAAAAAGACACCTGCCTCGATCCGGTTGTCATAATAAAAAGCAGATCCTTTTAACTTGGCATTTTTTCTACTGAGACGGAGATTCCCTTCGGCAAAAATTTCGCCTGTCTCGGGATATATTTTTACTTGATCGGCAGATAAAATAGCATCTTTCATCTGAATTAAAATGCCACCCTTTAAAATTAAAACCCCTTTTTCTCCTTGTTCAATCCGAATATACTCTGCTTCTCTTGCCGATAAAAGTTTAATCGAACTATCTTGCGCAAAAATCAAAGAAAAAGGAATGCAAAAGAAAAAGCACAAGAATGATGCTGTAAAAGCGTAAAACCGCACAGGACAGTTTGAAAATAACTCATAAGCAGACAAATATTTGATGGAGATGTTTTTGTAAGCGCTGAATCTTTCCCTAATAAGAAAAAAATCGCAGGATTATGTCTTATTC
>RFJE01000418.1 GCA_003695005.1 Candidatus Hydrogenedentota bacterium
ATTCTTCCCAATGCAAGTAAGTGTAACCTGAAAGCGCTAAAATGAACAATAAAATACTCAGGAATAGGAATGGAAACTTAAATTGCCTTTTTTTCTCTGTTCCCTGAATTTTAAGCGGGGTATAAACTGTTTTAACCATCTGTACGGAATTTTTCCAGCACTTTCCTTATCGATTCCGTTTCAGAAGTAAAAAGCAAAACAGGGGGTAAATTATTTTTTAATACAATAGCAACGCAATTCGGATAAAAAGCTAAATGCTCAATTTTTTCTAATGGATATTCGTAGTGAGCATCTTCCGTATCAAAAGAAAAAGAAAAGCCATCATAGGTAAAATATCCCCCGCCAATACGTCTTACCCCCGATAAATCAGCGAGTTGAAATTCGGATTCATGTCCTGTATAATTAGCTTCTGGATTGGAATCTATATACATCCATGCCTTCTTCTTAAAGAAAACCGGATTTTTTTGACTTACCTGTACTTTAATAGGTGGTGGCTCAATATCTGCCGGATTTGTAAAAGTAGGTTCTCTAGATATTGCTTTTGTAGCAGCAGGATCTATGTCTTTCTCTATCTCATGTTGCTTGGTAATATCTGGTGAGGGCACAGCATCTTCTTTTGCAATCCCTTGTTCTACTTCTTGTTTTATTTTTTGAGCTAATACTTCTGCTGTTATTAAAGGGTCTGCAGGGGAATGCCTTTCTCTTCCACTTAAAAAGCCTAATACAATCAGTAAAAATCCAACAACTAACAATGCAATAGCTATGTATTCCACATTATATTATCGTTCTTTTTTTGCAAGATTTAAGCTTTTTATGATACTGGCTATATATATCAGCAATTCTCGATGAAGGGAAAAAAGGCTGCTTGGCGCAGCTTAAGCAGAGAACAAAATCTTGTTCTACCTGCGCAAAAAAAGGTGAGGGAGTGAGGGATGAGAGCAAAAAGCGGCTTTGCCGACTTTTTGCCTCCTTGCGTGGCGGGACATGGATGTTCCCGCCACGCCTCGCTTAAGAATCTCTGTTTTCAGGCTGTCTTTTGATCAAAATACGGAATATGCGATCCTTGGCAAGAGCCATTTTCTTCCTTCTAGTATCAGCCGTATATGCTCAACAAGTTGTCGAAGTCAAAGCTAAAAAGAACCAATCGGACACACAAAGAGAGACTGAGGCAGTTTCTATGCAAAGTTCTGCTCAATCTTTTTTTGGCTCGGCCACTATTGCAGAAATTTTGCAAAAAGAATCCGGCATTCAGATAAGGCGGGCAGGGCCGAATGGTACGTATTCCAACATTACTTTACGAGCTTCGACTCCACAGCAAGTCAATGTATATTACAATGGCATGTTAATCAATGACCCGAACGGTGGTGGCGTAAATTTAGAAGATTTCCCCGAAGAATTTTTTTCTTCGGCACTTATCTTTAAAGATAGTGTCCCAGTCGAATACGTTTCGGAAAATCTAGCAGGGGCCATAGACTTAAAACCACGTGCTAAAAAAAATGGCTATTTTTTTTATGCAGATTCTTTAGAGTCTTTAGGAAGCGGGATTTTTTTCTCAAAAGAAAAAGTAACAGCCATGGCTTCTTGGCGTGCATCACGAAATCGTTATTTGTATTTAGATAGAGGTGGCACTGTTTTCTTTAACCAATCAGATGATACATTAAAACTTCGTGAAAACGAAGATTTCTTTCGGGGCAATGTTTTTATACATGGTCAATATAAAATGAAAGACACACAAGGAAAAACAATCTTGTTTTATACAGGAAAAAATCGAGGGCTGCCGGGGACAGAAAGTCTCCCAACAAAAAAAACAAGATTAGAAACATCGAAACTTTTGTTTGCAAATCGTTTATCGGGGGGGCTTGGAAATAAATATTACTGGCATTTGCAAAACGGGGGATACTGGTCTCAAAATACTTTGCGCGACCCGCAAAAGGAATTAGCCATTGGCTTCGAAGCGCAAACTCGAGATTTACTGCGATCGCAAAATACTTTTTTAGTCGGTGGCATTTTCCCTACCGTAAGTTGGCAACTCCCTATTCATTTTGGTTATGCAAAAATGATGCGAGAAAAAAAATTTCTCGCGGATCGCGCCGAAATTACTCCGGGACTTTCTTTAGTAATTACTCATATACCAAAATTGTATAAACTTATCCTAGAAGGCAAAACTTTATTTCAGCAAGAAAAAAGTATTTATGCCAATAAAACTTATGAGAAAACATATTCTTTTTTCTCGCAACTTTCTCTGCAACCCCTTTGGTGGTTTGTGAAAGAAAAGAATACCCCGACTTTTTATGCTCGTGCTTCCACTTCTTCGAGACTGCCTTCTTTTACAGAGCGATATGGCGATGGGGCTTTACTACTGCCTTCCATTCATTTACAAGAAGAAAAAGCCATGAGCTATTCTACGGGAATCAAATCTACGTGCTCTTTTTTAGGATTTTCTTTTTCTGGAAAACTCGAAGGTTTTTATTCATTGCGAGATAATTTAATCTTATTTGTAGCCAACTCTCAAAAAACTATGATTGCACTCAATGTTTCGAAAGCAAAAATTTATGGATTAGAAAGCGAATTCGCTATCCAACACAAAATGTTTACAATCAAAACTTCCTATACTTATACCCGTGCTGCGGATGAAAGTAATATCCC
>RFJE01000419.1 GCA_003695005.1 Candidatus Hydrogenedentota bacterium
ACCTTGTTCTTTCGTTCATTTCTAATGATTCGTAGGCATAATGCAAAGGAATATCCTCTACAGGGGGCTCAAATGGTTCTACTTTCCCTGCTAGGAACTGAAGCCGTCGTAATGTAGCCAATAGAATATCTTCCGTGGTTGGCTGCATAATAAGTTTTCCTCTTTTTTCTAAACAAAGTGGAGTTAAGAGTTTTAGCTCTAAATCGCTTGGTTGGAAGGTGTAGCGGAAGGATTCTTCTAAACTCATTGGGCCTTCTTTTTCTAAAGAAAAAAAGCCCGAAAGATCTAAATACTGAATGTATTCAATTTTAAATTTGCGCTTTCTCGATATTCCCTTTTCTGTTAAATAATACATATCTCTTACAATCTCATCAATAACATAAGGTTCGGGATTAAACAATAATATGGATACATCCGCTTTTTTACCATCTTTCGTAACCACGGGCTCGCGAAAAACAATGGATTTTACATCGCGGGTAACTTTAGAGTTCGAAAACTCATTATACAAGCGACCAAATAAACAAGGGGGGGTATTTTCACAAAAAGATTTACAAGCCGGTAAATTTTGGCATACTTTTTCTTTCATTTGGTAGCCAATTCCCCCTCGTACCGTTTGAGACCAAAATAAAGCAGGTCTGATTGGATTGTGATATTGCAAGCGAAACCGCAGTTGAATACCGGTAATCTGTTTCAGACTAGAAAAAATGGAATCGGAATGAACTATCATCCTGCTACTGAATGTCTTATTTTTAATTTTTCGTCAAAAAAAAACAATAAAACATAAAATCAATGACATATATATGTAGCGATATGGCGAAACGGCAGCAATTACAGCCTGTGCGTCAACTATCGCACATGCTCGTAAAAGCTGGAATTGAATTAACAAGTAGGACAAAAAAATTTTAAAAAAATGGTGCTTTATCTTGACGAACAAAATACTTTTTTAAGGATGGGATATGGTGTTGTATGGATTTCAAACTTATTCAATACAAAAGTATATTTTTGCTAGTAACAAATTACGAGAAATTGTAGGAGCTAGTGCTCAAATTGATTCATTGGCTAAAAAACATTTTCCCGAGTTTGCTAAACAATGCGGCGAATCTATTTCAAAAGACAACATTTTAAGAGAAGCAGGCGGGAGTGGCTTTTTCCTT
Source organism: Candidatus Hydrogenedentota bacterium (assembly GCA_003695005.1). Classification (GTDB taxonomy): domain Bacteria; phylum Spirochaetota; class Leptospiria; order Turneriellales; family J094; genus J094. Next base: position 1,155 of record RFJE01000419.1, read on the forward strand.
TTAGATGATTCCAGTGTGTTGCCTGCTCTATGGCCATTATATGTAGAGCTAGCTTTCCCCGGCTTAAATATAAGTTATGCGACGGTTTCTGTTGAGAACAATATAACAAAAGAACATATAAAAAATTTATATGAAAAACTAGAAGAGAATCGGAATTTTTATTTTTCAGCAAAAGAGCCCGCCTCGCCTTTAGCTCGTATTTCCCCTTCTTCAGGTTTACCTGCTGTGGCTTATAAAAAAGATAGTTTTTTAGATAGGGAAGCAGAAAGTAAGTTAGAATCTTCTAAATCTCAAGAAATTGAATTTCGATTACAAGTGCAAAAATCTCTAAAAAAAGAAAATCTGCCATTTGATGTTGGTATGCTTACTTCGGATAAATTCAAAAATTTTATTGCAGTAATTCATATTGATGGCAACCATTTAGGCGCTTTAAACTTAGAATTTTACAAAAAAGCATCGGAAGAAGAATATGCACAGCAATATAAAGAATTTACAAGCACGATTGCTACTATAACAGAAGCGGCTTATAAAAAAGCATGGCAAGAAACTATTGGCTTTAAGAAAACAAAAGATGGGAAACTTGTTTTAGAAGCTCGCACAATTATTTTAGGGGGTGATGATTTAACCATTCTTACATCACCCGAAAAAGCATTGCCTTTTACCAAAACTTTTTTAGAAGAATTTGAAAGGCAATCTAAAGAAAAGCTACAAAAATTTAAATTATCGAGAACTCATTTAACAGCTTGTGCAGGCATTGTTTTTATGAAAAAAAATTATCCTTTCTTTCGGGCGGTACATATTGCAGAAGAACTTTGTTCGGCTGCGAAAAAAGAATCAAAATCTGCAGATAAAGGTGCGCCTTCTTCTGTCTATGTGATGAAAGTGATTGGGGAAAGCTTGGATAGCTTCGCTGAATATGTAAAAAGGAAACGAGAGTGGGGCTTATTAGTTCATAATCAAAAAAAAGTTTTTCGTTTAGGGGCAGGAGCTCTTTTTCTAAACCAACAATATGGCTTAAGTTTAGAACAATTTATGCAAACATTACAAGAGTTAAAGCATTCCTCAGTTTCAAAAGGTGGACTAAAAGACGTGTTAGCACGTTTGCAAACTTCTTATTCGGACGCAGAAGCTCGCTATAATCGCTTAAAGCAAGTTACCGAAGAGAAAAACATTTTCAAGAAAATAGAAAGCCTGGCTTCACAACAACAAAAAGATTCATTTTCTGCACTTTTTCGTTTGCAGAAAGAGTCAACAAAGGGGGAAGAGGGAAAGGAGATTCATTTTATACCATTATATGATTTACTTTCCTTATTGGACTTTGTTGAGGAAAAAGCAGATCAAGAAAAAAAGGAGATTGCATCATGAAACGGCTGACTGTGGAATGGAATTTTTTATCCTATTGGCACATTTCTAGTGGGGAGTCTTTTGGATCCACGCTAGATTTAGTAACTCGAAAAGATGAGTTAGGGTTTCCTGTGTTGCCAGGGAAAACCATTAAAGGCTTATTTCGGGAAGCGTTTCATTTGATGGTTGATGCAGGGCATATCGAGCAGGAAAAAGTAAATGATATTTTTGGAACTGCGGATAATTTAACACTCGAAGAAGAAACGACTGGTAACACGGGATTAGCTGTTTTTGAAAGCGCAAAGATCGATCAATCTATAGCAGCCGAACTTGTCCAACTTTTACAAAAAACCGATGCATTCCAAAGAGAAGTCGTTCGGCAAGCTTGGGTAGAGCATTTCTATAGACAAATTAGTTCCACAGCCATTGACTCTAATACTGGAATTGCGCGACCTCATACACTCCGCAGAATAGAAGTGGCCATTCCTATGCGACTCTATTCTTTTATACTATCTCCTAACGAAGCAGAAGCGGATTTTAGACAAGCTGCAAAACTACTTCGACATGTAGGTTTAGGGAGAAGACGAGGTTTAGGTCGTGTCCACACCAAGATTGTGGAGGTTCAAGATGCGTAAGCTTAGCTTTCAAGTTCAAGTATTATCTCCTGTCATTGTCTCTTCTTCTGCGGCAAATGTGGATTTAAGTTCTCATTCGTATATACCAGGATCTGCATTCCGCGGGATTTTAGCGAATCATTTTGATAAGTTAAATGATTTTGCAGAAACCTTGTTATTTTCCGGTGATGTTATTTTTACTCCTGCTTACCCCCTACAAGAAGAAGTTTACTATCCGATGCCATTTTGTATGTATGAAGATCGGAACCAAAAAGAATCCATATTGTATAATTTAGCCAAAATAGGAACTCTTGAGGATAGTGGCTTTAAGCGAAAAAAAGGAGGTTTTATAAATTCTAAAGGAAACGTTTACTTTACGCAAAAAGAAGCTTATGTAAAAACAGCAATTGATCGGGCAAGTGCAACGGCATTAGAGTCTAACTTATTTAGTTACGAAGCGATTTCTCCCGGACAAGAGTTTGTATTCCATGTTTTTTTAACGGATAAGGTTTCGGATAAACTAGAAGAAACACTTGTTTCACTTCTCGAGGGGGATGCCTATGTTGGAAGATCCCGGAGTGCGGAATTTGGTAAGGTGCATATCAAAAAGTATATTGACAGTGCCAACCAAGCAAACTTTGCAGGAAAAGACTACATTGCTTATGTTCTTTCTCCAGTTGTTCCTAAAATGCAGTTGCCGGGATCTCCGATTAAAGTTACAGGAGAAACTCTAGGTTTACCAGAAGGCCATGAGATTACTCTTGCGGCTATTCAAATGGAAACAGTATCTCATTTTAATTACTACAAACAAATTCGAAGAGACCGAACGGTTCAATTGCTTCCCCGATCTGTACTTCGAGTATCAGGAGAACCCCCTGCAGAATATATTCGGGCAGGTAGTTTTGCGGGCGAAGAAGGTGGGATTTTGTGGGTAAATCCTCCTTTTTTACAAGATGAAACAATCACAGTTCATTCAAGTTCAGGGGATCAAGATCACAAAAAATGGGATTTTATCTTGCAAAGTTATCCGAAAGTAAAAGCAGATCGTGACTTTTTACAGTGGTTACAAAGCCGTCGTGCCGAAAGCCTACCTCGTCATGAATATGATAAGCTTTTGAAAGAAGGTATGCGTATTATCAATGCTGCGCTTCTCAAGGCAGATACTTTACCAACTCCATCCCAATGGGGACAAATTCGCAAGGCAATTGAACAAGCTATGGATTATCAGCAAATCCATGCGGAACTTTTTAAAGAAAATGGCTTTTTACGAAAAGGAGTACAAAAAGCAGTATGGACACAATATGTTCCTGTTGAAGGGAAGGAGTACTTGTGGGAAGCACTCCATCTTGCTTTTAGCAAAATGCAACCGGAACAAGCCGATTTTGCAGCTCATAAAAAACTCATGCTTGATTTAGTCAATCAGCTTACGAAAAAGGCGCAGGAGGAGAAAAAATGAAAGTACACTTAGCTCGTATTCTTTTAGAAGCACAAACTCCTTTTACCATTAGTTCCGGGGAGTCCGACGCAGAAAGTGACATCCTCCTATTAAAGGACGCAAACGGTTTGCCTTACATTCCGGGTACTTCTTTAACAGGTTATATGCGTTCTTTGCTAACATCGGAAGAAGCAAATCAGTTATTTGGTCCTGAATCCACTTCAGAAGACCAAGAGGCAAGTCGTGTTTTTGTAAGTGACGCTTATTTATTAGATGAGGAAGAAAAACCAATGGATGGTTTACGGCCTCAACTAAGTAGCTTTGTAAAAAACTTATCAATGGGGACAATTCGCGATAGAGTGCGGATTGATGGGGAAACAGGTACAGCGCTAGATAAAGGGAAATTTCAAATGAGTGTTGCCTTACAAGGTAGTCGTTTTCTATGTGAGTTAGAAACTGACTACCGGGAGGCAGATAATTTCCCAATAGATATTTGGGAGAAATTTTTAAATATGTTTCTTACTCGTGAGCATCGCCTAGGAGCTTCTAAATCAACTGGTTTAGGTGCTTTCCGGGTGCTGGAAATCCAAAAAAAAACCTATAACTTAAAAGAAAAAAGCGATTTTGAACAATTCTTAAATCGCCCCATCTCTTTAACAGAGCCATTAGCCGATGCTGATAAAGTTACTCCGGATCAAACTTCAATTCCTTCACCTTTTTCTTTAGAACTTAAACCAAAAAGCACCTGGATTTTTGGATCCACGCTGAATGACCCTCATGCAGACC
>RFJE01000420.1 GCA_003695005.1 Candidatus Hydrogenedentota bacterium
ATATAATACCAAAAGGGGTATAATTTTTTCAAAAAAAGAGACATTACTTTGAATAAAATTTCAAAATGATACAAAAATAGCCGTGCACATCCGACAGAATCCGCAATTTTTTCTAATTAGAGGACAATGTTCATCGGCAGAGAGTGACAGAATCCTGTAACAGAAAGAAACATCTACCCTTTAGGAAACATAAATATTTTGGCATTTTGCTTTGACATAGCGACACAAAATCTTTTTATGCAAGTATGGCAGACAACAGGCAAAAAAAGTTTCATCGATGTCAAAATTGTGGAAAGATAGTAGAAGTGGTGTATCAAAAAGGTCATTGTCGAGATTGTATTGAAGTCAGTCTTAAAAAATTAACTCCGTTATTAAACCAAGCCCATCCTTTATCAAAACATAGCGAAAAAACATGTCGAACAGGCACATAAATGAGGAATCTTCTCCATTTATATTTTTAGACCGGGACAATACCCTCAATGTTGACCCGGGGTATTTAGGAAATCCGGATGAAGTAAAACTTATGCCTTATGTCGGGGAAAGTTTAGCGTTATTAACTTCGTTTGGATTTCGGTTTCTTGTGCTTTCCAACCAGTCGGGAATTGCCCGTGGCTATTTTACCCACAACGACGCCGATGCGGTGAATGAGAAAATCAATGAATTATTACAGCCTTATGGGGTTCAAATAGAAAAATTTTATTATTGTCCTCATCAGGAAAGTGATGATTGTTCTTGTCGCAAGCCAAAAGACGGTTTAGTTCGCCAAGCATTGCTTGATTTTTCAGTAGATACCGAAAACTCATGGATGATTGGTGATGCCATTCGCGACATTGAGGCGGTGCAACCTGTTGGCATCTCGGGAATTTTGTTAGCAGAGAACCCGCCGGAAGATACTCCTAATAATTTAGTTTTTGTAGCAAAAGATATAAAAGAAGCGAGTCATTTTATTTTACAGGCTTTGTTTGAAAAATCGTATCAGCATAAGATTATTTTAAACCAAACGGATCTTGTGCAAAAACGAAACACAGATAAGGAACATGGCAAGCAATGGGTTTTTACGAATGGTTGTTTTGATATCTTACATCCCGGTCATTTGCAACTATTATACCAGGCTCGTCTACTCGGGGATAAGTTATGCGTAGGCATTAATTCTGATGCCAGTGTGCAAAGATTAAAAGGGGATTCCCGTCCTGTAAATTCATTAAGTGTACGTCTTTTAATGTTAGCAAATTTACCTTATGTGGATTATGTAACTGTCTTTGAAGAAGATACTCCCGAAAATTTAATTCAGACTTTGCAGCCGGATATTCATGTGAAAGGGGGAGACTACCAGATCCATGATTTACCAGAATCAAACATAGTTCATTCTTATGGTGGTAAGGTTATTATTCTGCCCTTTCGCAAAGGCTTTTCGACTACAAAAACCATTGAAAAAATTATGCAAAAATAGGTTCCCCCCGGGTTAGTTGCCCGTTGGCCTTCGCACCTATAGGATAGGACCGGCTCGCCGGTGCAAGCGACATAACTGCGTAACTATCCCAGTGGACACAAGGCGACGGATGCGGGAACGGCTTAGAGCCGGTGCGATAACTTCCAAAAACACGAATTGTTTTGATCCTAAACATTAGTTATTGTGCAAGCCCCTTAGCACTCGAAGCTCTTTTTTTTGTAAAATAAGTGTAATTTTGCAAAAAGCAACCTATATTTTCGCCGATACCATAAATGTGAAGTTTTCTCTCACACTGTTTTTATCAGTAAGCATTCTGCTTCCCCAAAATAAGCTTGTGCAAAAAGCAATTTGGCGGGGACTGTCTCCTTCAAAAAAGTTTGAAGTATTTTTTATTCCTTCTTCTTTCGAATATACGCAGTGGGAGATTATTTCAAAAGGGGCTGTTCGGTCGTATATAAAAACAATTCAAAAAAATCCCGAATTTCCACGATCGGATCAGAACAAAAAACAAATGTTCTTAAAGCAAGCTTATATGTTGGATAAGCAATATATTCAAAAATCAGCGCTTCTTTTTTCTAGGGAAAAAATGAATTTTTCTAAATCATTAGAAGCTAGGCTTTTCTTTTTTCGCCCGGGTCAAGAAAAAGCTATTTTACGTCCGAGAGAAGGCAGGTATGGCATTTATTTGCAAGGCAGGCCTTTAGCCATTGCGCTTTGGATCAATAGCTCTCGTTGTAAACATAGCCTCGTGGCTATTTTTCAGGATTCTTATGGCCGAATGGGAGAGTTATCTTTAGGTAATTTAGATTTTTATGGTTGGAATCGAATCGAAGTTCCCATTCCCCCGCGCTTTCAAAAGCGAGATCCTAAAAATAAAAAGCTTTATGGAATTTATTTTAAAGAGTTCCAAATTATTTCTTCTCCAAAAGCAGAACCGGGTTTATGCCGCTTAACTCTTTGGGGAACCATGTTCTTATTGGATAAAACCCAGATGAGTTATAGTGGATCGGAAATTCCCGACAATTGGCATTGAGTTCCAGTAATTCTCGGTGAAGGGGAAAATGCCCGATCGGCGCCATACCGTTGATTGAGTTTAGGTTTTTCGATGTCGAAAATATATAAACATGACTTTTTCCCGAGTGGAAATTAGTAGTTTTGATGATGCTCCGGAAGAATATCGTTTTTTTCGTCTGTTAAATATATTTTCTTTATTAAAAAGCAGACAAATCCCTATTTTGCTTACGTATTCAGGAGAAACCCTTCCGGCTACGGTATCTCGGGTCAACATGGATTCCATTGTACTTAAAGCACCTAGCTTTCAAGAAACACAAGAACGCCGCGCGGAGATTCAGTTTGAAGTATTAAATCGCTGTTTTTACAGTGAAGTTTTTATCCGCCAAGCGAACGAAGATGGCATTGTTTTACAATTTCCCTCAAAATTAAAGTACATACAAAGACGGCGACATGTTCGTGTTCCTATGAATCAGCATCCTGTTTTTTTTACAATTTTGTATTCACCTTTATATGCAACTCATGAGCAGGAAGTACAATTAGCCAATAAATTTCCTCATTTTATGTATGAATCGCAACAGGACAAACCTTCTTTACGGGTTTTGTTTCAAATGTTAATTGCAGAAATTACTCAAATCACCCACGATTATGATTTAGTGATGCTTTATAAAAAGCCAAATCAGGATCGAAATTTTTACGAGAACTTACTTCTCCGCGAACAAAAAGCTATTTATATACGGGATACTTCTTTGCTAGATAGCTATATAGAAAAACCAAAGGCCACTGAATGGACAAATCTTGCCGGCTATATGGAGCGTGAAAGTAAAAAGAAAGATGAGATATCGGTTCTTGCAGAAATCGAAGAAATAAAAAAACAAGATTTACGGAATTTTTTAGTTTCTTTTGCATATTTACCGATTCGCTTATATGGAAATATTATTGGCTATGTTCGGATTGAGTCGAATCAGTTTAATAAATTTATTATTAGTCATTTTCAAATTGAAACTTTATTGCAAGCTTTAGAAATTTTTTCTTACGGTATTACGAAAATCCATATTTACGAAACTTATTACAATATGCGAGTTCCTGCCGCTTTTATTGTAAATCTTTCGGTTTCGGGAATGCTTATGGAAATTCGTAATGCGACGTTGTTTCAATACTTGCAAAATAACAGGCGACTTAAAATTACATTAGAGCTTAACGAAAAAATTATTGAGCTCAATGGAGAGATTATTCGTTTTCAAAAAAGAATTCAGGATGATGATATTATCTACCAACTCGGTGTTTTATTTTTTAAAAGCCATCCCGGAGATGAAGTTATTTTAGAAGAGTATATTTTCAGCCGGCGAAAAGCTTTGTCGGCATAAGTTAAAATTTAAGATTAGCCCGTGAGAGAAGCACTTTCTTTAAGTTTAAGCGAGTGGCAAAATTATTTGCAAAGTATAGGAGAAGCCAAGTATCGGGCTCGTCAAATTTTTTCATGGATTCACGAAAAACTAATTTTTCACCCTGCAGAATTTAGCAATATACCAAAACCACTTCGGGATTTACTGCAAAAAAATTTTCTTTGGCCACAAATTACCTTAATTCGCCAAGTACAAGATGAGAAAGGTGTTACAAAGTTTTTATTTAAAAGTGAAAAAAAAGTTTTTGAAGCTGTCTTCTTACCATTTCCAAATCGAATCAGTGCTTGTATATCTGTCCAATCGGGCTGCTCACTTGACTGCACATTTTGTGCCACAGGCAAAATGCAATTTTTCGGAAATTTATCGGTGCAAGAAATTTTATGGCAAGTTTATTTTATGCAGAAAGCTTTTAAAAAGAAAATAACCAATGTTGTGTTTATGGGCATGGGGGAGCCTTTTTTTAACTACGAAAACTCATTAAAAGCTGCGGATATTTTAAATGCAAAAGAAGGACAAAATATAGGTGCACGACATATTACTCTTTCAACATCCGGTGTATTGCCCGGGATTCAAAAATTTATAGAAGAGAAAAGAAATTATTCTCTTGCTTTGTCAGTTCATGCTGCTACAGAGAAAAAAAGAAAAAAGCTTATGGATATTGAAAGTCGCTATCCTCTTTCGAACATTATTACGTATTTAGAAAACAACCGTTCAAAAATCAGATCAAATGGGCTTACCTTTGAGTACATTTTAATTGCCAATGAGAACATGGAGAAAGATGACGCAAAAGCACTTGCACAGCTTGCTAAAAAAGTAAATGCGAAAATTAATTTAATTCCTCTTAACACAAACTATCACTCGTACCAAAGGCCATCCGAACAGGAAATTATCCATTTTCAAAATTTACTTCGAAACGAAGGTGTCCTTGCATTTAACAGAAAATCGCCCGGATTAAAGATACAAGGAGCTTGTGGCATGTTAGCTGCAGAAATTAACCATGATTAAATAAAATCTCGCTTGTAGCAAAAACTTCTAAAATAAGAAAAAGAGCATCTTTCATTTCCGAAGAAAAAGCAAGTATGCCATCTTGGTGGCCTAACATGGCAACGATTCCTCTATCCTGCTTCTCTGCTATCTTGACCATTTCGTTTGCCATTTTCACTGTTCCATATTCTGCTTCTTTTGGTGTAGCTAACATCCCTAAATCTCGATAATGATTCCAAAGAATACTAGAATGAATATGAATAATGGCTTGAATATTGGGATTCGTCTCATATAAAATAGCATGTGTGAGTGCTTCCGAAGAAGGTTTTCTTTCCCCTTCACTGTATAACATATTTTGAGTAACATTCCATTTTGTAACAAGGACAAAATGTTCTTTCCGTGGTTTTTCTATGTTACCTGTTTGTGTTGCGGAAATTAAAAACGCCCTTTCCGCAGGTGACTTCGGTACAATGGGAGCTCGAGAACTTAAATTCCCATACGCTAGTCCACCGTACAAATCTTGTTTTTGTCCTATCAGGCCTAATTTGTAGAGTAAAAACCTAGCTTCTAGCAGCTCTTGAAAATATGGATGATATTGGTCTTCTTTATAAAAAAGTGACGCATCTAAACTCTTTTGTGTATGCTTTAGCGAGTATTTAATAACCCCTTCTGCATCTTGCATCACACTCATGTTTACTTGTTTTTGAAAAGGAAGAGAGAGTAAAGCTTAAATTTACAATATCCCCTTACACAGCATTTCGTAACAAGAATGAATGGCATCTTCTATATTGGTTAGTCCAAAATAACATTGGCTAATTTCATTTGCTTCTTGTGGAGCAAAACTAGAAAGCGTTTTTACCGAATAAAAATACTTTCCCATTAAATACCATGCTAAAAGAGCAAAGTCTCTTTTTTTCTCTTCTATAGAATACGTTGGTAATGGAAAGGCTACATCGTAAAAGGAAAGTTTTAACTGTGTAACAATTAAGATAAGATCAGCCAATGCAAATTCAATATGTTGTCCTGGTTTTTTCGGAAGCTTCTCTGAAACTTTTTCTAAAAAAGCTTCTAAAGCTTGCATAAGTTCTAACTCTTTCCCGTATAAGGATTTAGGGTAAGCTTGTTGTGCCGTTTGCAGATCGCTATTCCCTGCTAGTTTTTGCACTTTCTCTTGAAAGGTTTGCATATTACCAAAGCTAGCTGCAATAATGGAACGCTGCACTTCACTAGTGCCACCACCAATGGTGCCAAGCTTAATATCTCGATAATTTCTTTCTACGTGATACTCTTTCATGTAGCCATACCCGCCATGAACCTGAACAGCTTCCGAAGCCATTTCCTCGCCTGTTTCCGAGGCAAATAGTTTTAAGAGGGAACTTTCCATTGGCAAGCTCGCACCGGCATCCTTTTGACGAGCAACCCCATATAAAAGCCGTCTTCCGGCTTGCATGGTGACCCACATTTTTACAATTTTTTCTTGGATAGCATAAAATTCACCAATTTTTTTTCCAAACTGTATTCGCTCATTGGCATAGCGTAAACACTTTTCAATAATAAACTCACTTCCGCCAATCATGGCAGCAATTAACACGGTTCGCTCCCATTCTAATGTCGCCTTGCCAATTCGCATAAAACCTGAGTGAAGGGGCCCTAGCAAGTTTTCTTTTGGAACAATCATATCTTCAAAAACTAATTCAGCTGTGGTGGAAGTATTATGTCCTAATTTATCTAAAACTTTTGAAACCGAAAACCCACTAAAATTTTTCTCCACAATAAATGCAGAAATACCCATAGGCGAACGAGATTTTTTCTCTCCGGTTCTAGCCATGACAATAAACACATGCCCAATTGGCCCATTCGTAATAAACATTTTCGATCCGTTAATAACAAAGCCTTTATCCGTTTGTTTTGCTCGAGTAATCATAGAAGCGGCATCCGAACCGGAACCTGGCTCTGTTAGCCCAAGACCTGCTACCCACTCTCCTGTAGCTAATTTAGGCAAATACTTTTGTTTTTGCTCTTCGTTGCCAAAAAGCACAATTGGCATCGTCCCAATGATGATATGTGCTCCCCATGCTAAACCAAGGCCACCATCCGAACTACCGGCATTAAAAGCTTCCGAAGCATGACAGCATTGCAAGCAAGTTGCTCCTTGCCCACCGTACTGCTCGGGAATCGCCATGCCATTTAAACCCATGGACCCCATTTCCTGCCAAAGAGTTTCATCCCATTTGTGGTTCTTATCCCTGTCTAGTACAGAGGGTAAAACTTTTTCTCTAGCAAAATCTTTTACTGTATTGTAAAAGTCTTCTTCTTCGGGTTTTAAGTATGGATTTAAAAACATAAACAATCTTGCAGCTTCCAAACCTGCTGTCAACAAAATTGAACACTTGTTTAATTCTTTACAGACACATTCACATATTCATGCACTTTGTCTAAAATCGATGGTGGAATATTTAGGTTTTTTTCTTTTATACGTTCAATATATTTATGAAATGAACGAGTGTGAGTAGAAGTTGTCGTTAAAAGCTTCAAGGCATCGGTAAGTTTATCTTCAATTTTAGAAAACAGCTCTTTATTA
>RFJE01000421.1 GCA_003695005.1 Candidatus Hydrogenedentota bacterium
ACATTTAGTTTTTCTGCGTTTAAAATTTAAAGATTATCAGCTAAAGTATCATAAAGAAATTCCACCATTCCCAATGATTTATATTGATTGGCTAGAAACATGCCACATCAAAGCTAAAAATACAAAAAAACTTTATCCGGGACAAAAATACCCGGGACTCGGTCTGTATCCAAATTTTGCTGTGTTTTTTAAAAAGCTTGCTTTTCAGGTAGGATCGCGCGGGGCATTTAATATGCCGGAATATTATCATGATGCTTTTTTATTCCATCGTGATTTTTGGTTTTACAATCCAGCCCGCGAAGCGGAATTTCGGGCGGTTCGAAAACAATTTCATTTTCTAAAAATTCGACAAGTCTCTGATTTATTGCACCAGAAAAAAATTTGCAAATTGAATCACAGAAAAGAAGAAGTGTTTCCATGGAAACCAGCGGAAATGTTATCTTTTATTGATAAAAGCTTACACAACATTGTATTTAGCCGTTCATGGGAGAAACAAATCCATAAACATATACGGGAATTAGATTTTGCAATCTGCCATCAAAATTAAAATGAAGTTTCTTTGGGCTATGATCCTTTTGTGCTTCCCGTTTCGGGAGTTGCTTCCTAATGATGCAGAGCCTCAATTTCCGGTAGAGCGTATCAGTGCTCATGATTATAAAAAACCCTATCACATGGATTTTTATGCTGGATTTGATAGTCTTTACTTTTCCGAAGGAAGGGATAATTTGCAAAATGCAGGAATTGGAATTGGTAGCATCGAAATGGGATATAAATTTATTTATATGGGCGCATGGTATGCAAACTCACCCAAAAAACCGTATCAGGAAGGTCAGCTTGGCTTTGGAATTACACACTTTTTTAACGAATGGAAAGCTTATTTGGGAACGACATTTTTATGGATGAGCGCAAACCCGCTACAAGATTATGAAATCCAAAGTGGAGTTCATGGGAGCAATCTCTTCTATAATATTTCTTTGGATGCGGATATTTATTATTCGTTTTTTTCGCAAGGAGCTTATCTTCTTCTGTCTGCTCATTTGCTTTGGGATTGGTTTTGGCAAACGACTTGGACTGTTACAGTCTTTTCTGGGCAAAACTATCACTATGTTCCTGATGCCCATACAGGACTCGACAGCATTGGCAGTCGCTTGGAAATGGAGAGGAGTATTACGGAACATTTTTCCTGGCTGATTCATATCACAAATTCTTTTGCTATCCATAAAAATACTGCGAAGCCAGGTGATTTACCACTGCGAAATTTAGTCTATGTTGGCCTAGGTATGATTTACTCTTTGTAAAGAAACGATAAGTATGCAATCACTTGACGGGACGTATCAAAATAAAACTTTCTCTGTATGAAAAAAATTCACCGTGCTTTAATTTCTGTATCAGATAAATCGGGCTTGGAAAATTTACTGCAAGTTTTAGCCGAATATAGTATAGAAATCATTTCCACAGGAGGAACATTAAAAAAAATAAAAGAGTTAGGCTATCCCGCAAAAGCCGTAGAAGAAATTACAGGCTTTCCCGAAATGATGAATGGTCGTGTAAAAACATTGCACCCGAAAATTCATGGCGGTTTATTGGCATTACGGGATAATCTCGATCATGTAAAAGCAATGGAAGCTCATGGCATTTTACCAATTGATTTAGTGGTGGTGAATCTGTATCCCTTTGAACAAGTTACCGAAAAACCTGCTGTCTCTACAGAATTAGCAATTGAAAACATTGATATTGGTGGCCCTTCGATGATTCGATCCGCTGCGAAAAATTATCGAGATGTATGTGTGTTAGTAAGTCCAAACCAATACGAAAAATTTATTGCAGAATTTCGTCAGAATGATGGAAAAATTTCTAAAGAGACCCGCTTTCAGTTTGCTATGGAAGCGTTTACCCGCACCGCAGCTTACGATTTAGCCATCTCTCGATTTTTTGAGTCTAAAACACAGGAAGATCCTAGTATAAAAATTCTTACTTTAGAAAAAAAGCAAAATCTTCGCTATGGAGAGAACCCGCATCAAAAAGCTGCTTTTTATGTGGAGATGAGTAAGAAAATTCCATGGAAACAATTGCATGGAAAAGAACTTTCTTTTAATAACTTACTCGATTTAGATGCGGCCATTGAAATGGGAATTACACTGCAAAAAGATTTCTGTGCTCTATTAAAACATACCAACCCTTGTGGAGTGGCTGCAGGAAAAGGTCAGCTAGAAAACTTAAGAAAAGCCATGCAGTCTGATCCAGTTAGTTTTTTTGGAGGCATTGCTGTTTTTAGCGAAGCCGTGCAAAAAGAAGCTGCCGAGGAAATTAGTAAGCATTTTATGGAAATTATTGTGGCACCGGCTTTTACAAGCGAAGCACTCTCTATTTTTCAGCAAAAGAAAAATTTACGTTTAATTGAAGTTGATTTTGCACAAGTTGCGGAAAAGTTCACTAAAAATTTACGTTATGCTGCCGGCGGATACTTATTACAAGATACCGATAGAACATTTGCTAGTGAAAAAGACTTGGAGAAAAAAACAAATGCTACTCTTACAAAAGAAGATATAGAGG
>RFJE01000422.1 GCA_003695005.1 Candidatus Hydrogenedentota bacterium
CAACTTATCTGCTAAACTTTTACTTTTTATCTACTTTATTGCCTTTCTTACATTATTAAGTGTGATTTTATCTCTAATTCAATTTGACTATGCTTTTATTCGGTATGGCATTGCTTTTTTATCTCTTTCTTTATTTTTATTTTACTTTATTTCGATTCGCTATCAAAATATTCTTTTAAAAGTGCAGGAAACAATTGAGCAAAGTCAGTATAAGAAACCACTTACCGAAGATGAAAAAAAATTCATTCAACAAAATTTAAAAGATCTTATGGAAGAAGATTTTTTTCTAAAAAATGATTTAACCTTAAAAGAGCTTTCCGAAGAAATTGGTGTCTCGGTGAACCAACTCTCTCAATACTTAAATGAGCATGAAAAATGTAATTTTAATACTTACATTAACCGCTTTCGTATTGAGAAAGCTTGTAAATTACTTTCCGATTCAGAAAGGTCCGCAATTTCTATTGCATATGAAGTAGGCTACAATAATTATACCACCTTTCAAATTGCTTTTAAAAAAATAAAAGGGGTTTCTCCAAACCAGTACCGAAAAAAAATTCCATAAATTAAGGAATGCTAATACTATTAGTCATGGCTGTGGTGTGAATTTCACATTGGTACTTATTTAGTTGCGATTGTAACGTAGAAGTAACCGTGAAACTAACTGTATTGCCAGATTCTTGCCAATTGATTCCGGATTTTATTAAGCAGCGAAAGCAACATGAAAGAGCAAAATTTCGTTTGACTTTGCATAGTGCTTGAAAACAATGTGGCATGAAGTACGGAATTTTTGTGATATCTATTTTCCTTGCTTCTTGTTACCAAATGGAAAAAGAAGGGTTAGGCAAGGAAACTTGTGAACAAGATAGAACATATACCATGACAAGTAGTTCTATTCCTTCTACAGGTGGCAATTTTGAAGTCTTGTCTATTGCTACTACCTATTCCATTTCTAATAGCAATTGTGCTTCCCTTCCAGATGTAAGCAATGCTTCTGCTCCTACATTTAATGTAAAACTAGATGCCAATTATTTTTATCTATCTTCGTTTACAGAGAGTTCTTTAAAACTTCAATTTTCTTATACAACCTCAGGAAATGTGGATACGCTAACCCCGTCAAATTTTACTGTGGAAAATAGTTTTTGTAAAATGGAATACCAAAATTTTGGTGGCTCTATTGACTATAGCAATGGAACAATCACTTTAAATTACCATGTCGTTTATACAAATTTAGACAATTGTTCTGCCTTTTAGAATAACTTTAAATTCAACGATACGCTATATCGCTGCTTGAAATTTCTTTTCTATTTTTAAGATAGGTTGACGGCGACGGTTTAAAAAAAACTCGTACAGTATGGCTTATAGCATTTATTCTAAAATGAATTCTTTTTCTAGCAAAAAGTCTAGTGGCAAAGGAAAAAAGCTTTTTCTTCGGACTCTTCTCATACTTTTTTTATTGTTTGTGACTCAAATTGTCATTCGTAAAATCTGGCTTTTCCCCATTCGAATTCCGGATGCACGTATGGAACCAAGCCTAACAAAAGGGGAAATTTACTTTTTCTTCTATGGGCAAGATGTAAAAAGAGGAGATGTTGTCCTTGTAAAAGCGCAAAATCCGCGACCCGATTTACTTTGTCAGGTAATTGCAACAGAAGGACAGACTGTAATTCAGGAAAACAATGCTCTTTCCGTAATGGAAAACCAAAGAAAGCTAGCAGGATATAAAATAAAATTTTCTTCGTTTCAAGAAACAATAAAAAATCAATCTATAAAAAAAGAAATAGAAATTCGCCCTAATTATTTTTATTGCTTACATCAAAATACAAGTTATATTGGTGATTCAAGGACATGGGGACCGCTGCCGGTTTATTCTATTATTGCTGTGCATTCTACGGATCCATGAAAACGATATTACAAATTTTTATTTTTACCCTTCCTATTTTTTGGGGCGGGATGATCCAATTTTTAATTATGAATTATTTTATGAAATATGCTACTGATATTTTATGGATTCCACCTGCTGTAATTTCTTTTTGGTTTTTTTTATCCCGTTTTACCGATGCATTGAATGACCCTTTTATGGGGATGGGGGCAGATTCCTTTGGCGCAAAAACATGGATTTTAATTTTTTTGCCGATCACCGCATATTCCTTCTACGCGATTTGGTTGCCGGCAATGTCAAAATCATTATGGGTGGGATTCCATTTAGTTCTTTTATTAAGTGCCTTAAGTGGAGTTTTTGTACCTCACTATTCTCTTTCGGCCCATTGGCAAGCAGACACAAAAAAAAGTCCGGATGAAAATCGGCATAAAGTATTTGGCTTTCGTTCCGTAATGGAAAATTTAGGAGTATTAGCCGGAGCTGTGTTTATCATGAAGTTAACTACTTTGAAACAAGAAACCTCGACTCTTGTAAGCTTTGTTCGTATTACTGCACTTGGGATGCTAATTACTTTTATCCTTTTTTGGATTTTCTTTCCTTCTTTACCGATGAAAAAAAAAGAAAATCTTTCTTGGAAGCAACTACTATTTCATCTTTGGCTTAAACCATGGCAAAATAAACAACCCCGCTATATTTTGCTTACCGGCATTGGGACACAAGCTGCTGCTACTTTCCTTTTAACAAGTGCTCTTTACTATGCAGAATATGTTTTGCAAAATAAAGCAGCTGGTGGAATGTTTAGCGGGCTATTTATCATAAGTGCTACTATCAGCATTCCCGTATGGATTTTTTTGCTAAAGAAAAAAAGAAAGTCCTTTTTCTGGAAAATCTCACTGGGTATAATGGGATTTCTCTTTTTTAGCTTATTTTTTCTTCCCCCTTTACCAACTTCCCTTTTTTATGGGGTAGCATTTTTTATTGGCAGTTTAGCAGGGCTTATTTTATTTACTCATCCTGTATTACTCGCAGAAGCTGTCGAGGAAGCTCATCCTAAAGAAGAAAAAGGAATTTTTTATTCCATGTTCACCATGATAAATAAAGGATCCATGGCATTCGCTGCTTGGATTGTAGGCTTGCTGCTGCAACTATCGGGATACCAACCAAATGCCATACAAACAGACAGGGCTCTATTCGCAATGAAAGTGTTATTTTTCCTGCTTCCTGCCATTGCATTCTTTTTTGCTTATCTCATGATTACCTTGCGGTTTAAGGAGAATAGGTAAGCACTTTTAGATCTTGTGCACCAACCTCTGTTGGTACCGTGGGACGCTGCCGTAATTCACAGGCCGTTCCCGCATCTATGTGCCGCGCAGCGGCCGAATGGAGTGCTCGCCAAACATCACCTAAAAGTGTGATTGACAACCTTGTTTGAATTAGAATAGAAACCTTTTAGTATGCAGTTTCTTAAGAATGGCATTTTATTAATCATATTTTATGGGGTTGCATCTTGTAAGCCACATAAAATGAATTATTTAGATATGGAATGGGTGAATCATGCCAAAAATAGAGTGGTTAATGCGAAAACTGCAAAAAAACTTTTGAATGCTGGCATTAAGCAATTCAGTTCTAAAAATTATAAGAAAGCAAAAATAAGCTTTGAATAATCCTTAAGGCATCAGGTGATACCTGAAACCTATTACTACTATGGTAGGACTTTAGCCCAAATGGGATCGTTTCAAAATGCGGTCAAAGCATATGAAATATCTGCTGCGCTTAACTACAAGAAGAAATATCTTGCCTATTACAATATAGCTTGTTTATATAGCATTCAAAACAAAAAGCAAGAATC
>RFJE01000423.1 GCA_003695005.1 Candidatus Hydrogenedentota bacterium
TCTCTATACTTACTTATAAACAGCCAAGTAGTGCATGTAGAAAAAATAAATCAAAATGATTCTATTACTTTTTTATTGCCGGAACAATCCGGCACATTGCAGTTGTCGCTAGCAAACACAGAAAATATCTTTTTTACCATGAGCATCGAAAATGATAGATCGTGATGCCAACGAAGACAACCGCCGTTGGGCACTTTTTTTTCTTTTTTCCTCTTGGCTTATTTTTTCTATTTTATTTTCGCAAAACATTTTACGAGAAACCTTTTTAAAGCCAAAAACTGAACCGAAAAATAATTCAAAGCAAATTTCTGTGCTTGTGGAAAATCCTCGCGACAAGGAAGAAAAGCCGGATCCTTTTGAAAATGCTCTTTCCAATCAAAATCGGAAAGCTCGTTGGCTTAAAAAAGAAAAGCGCCAATTTAATGTGTTTTCCACATACCGAGAGCTGTCTTTTTCAAAGCGCGGGGAAAAAGCGCGAAAAGTACGCATTTTAGCAGGAAGATACTCCGATAAAGAAGCAGTTAAAGTTCACCAAAAAATTAAAAAAACCCTCGAAGGGAACGGGGGGGATACAAACTTTGGAAAAGAAAAAGTTACACGAATACCGGATAATTATCGCTTCCAATACAGAGAAGCTTTAAGCTGGGATCGGTTTGGCTATCCACAAATTCCGGCTATCCGATATAAATACTATGAATTTTTTAAGAATATGCTAGATAAAATCCAGTCCAACTGGGCTCCTCCCGGGGGAATCCCCTCTCCCATTTATGACGATGACTATCACCGCATTCAACCAGTTCCCGGCTATGTTCGCTTCCAAACATTTCCACCGCAAGAAATTAAAGTTGCCTTTATGCTTGACGAGAAAGGAAATGTACTAGATGTACGTTTAATTTCTTCTCTTGGTTACAAGTCCCTTGATGCCTCGTGCATCGAAGCCATTCGCAGATCGCGTAACTTTGGCAAAGTTCCAAAAGACTTACTAAAAAACAACCGGGTGATTATCCCCATTATCTTTAGGATTTTAGTGAGGTAGGCAATTAGTACTCCAACACCGCCGCTGTGGTAGCATCCACAGCAGCAAAGTAGCTGTAGGGTAAGTGGCTAATTAAATCAAATCATCCTCTCACATAGATTGTATTACCGGATTTCGCAAGGGCATTAACTGCATTCTAGCCATGGATCCAAGTTCTAAATACAATATCTTGACATAACAACAAAATATGCCGATAATGAAATATGCAGAAAATTAGTCTTTTTTTATTTTTAAGCTTGCTGATTTCTGCATGTGGAGAAACCACGCCACCGGATCCCTGTGACCCGGAAAAAGGTCAATTTATAAAAGGTCATCGGTATATTTCCGCTGATTTTTTACGAGAAGATGGAAGTTTTGACTATAAAAAGTGGTCCGAATATTACGAAAAAAAGCGGCGCTTTCAGCCAAACCCTAACTGTATTCCGTTAGAAGAAGATTCTACTTTAAAAGAAAAAATCGAAAAGTTAGAAGATACGATTGATTTATTCCGCTAGAAAACTGCTAAACTAAAGTAAAACGAAAAAATTCTGTTAAGTCGTTTAACACAATATCGGCATCTCGCAAATGGTGGCGGGGATAGGGACCCGTTGCCACAGCAACTGCCATGGCCCCTACGGAACGAGCACATTCTATATCTCGAGGAGTGTCCCCAATGACGATTGTTTTTTCGGGCATCGTTCCAAACATTTCATAAAAAGTATCTAGCGCATACCGAATGAGGTCATTACGGTCTTCGCTAATATCACCGGTGGCATAAATTTGAAATTGAGAAAACAAATCTTCCCCTAATTTTGTTTTAGCTCCTTCTGCAACATTTCCTGTTAAAAGACCAAGAACATCACCCGATTCTAAAATTTGCTGAATGAGTTCATGAGCACCTTTCAAGTAAACAGGCTGATTCATATTTGCTTGCAACAAAGCTAAATATTTTTCAAGAACAGCTTCTAAAGATAATGGTTTGCTTACTCTCTGTAAGATTTGTTTAATAATGAATAAATCTGTTTTGCCTGCAACATCTTCTACACTTAAATGAATTTCCTCTCCTGTAAGCTCATAAATTGTTTTTTCTAACGACTCTCTTCCAACTCCTTGCGATTTTGTTAAAGTGCCGTCAATATCAATTAAATATAATTTCATTTAGATGTTCCTAGCCTTAAAATTTCATTTATGTCTTTTGTTTGATCACTAGACCTTTTATGAACAACATACTCTAATGCACGAATGAGCTTTTTTAAATAATCCCGATAAAGAAGAATCACCTTAATGCGATCTTCCGGCTTTTTAATATCCATCAGGCGATACCTTTGCAAGTTTGCCTCGCTAGAATCATACACTAACTCTAAATTGCTTAGATCATTACTTTGTACATTGTAGTTAATTATTTTTCGCTCTTTAGAGATAAGTGTTTTAACATCACTTTGCATATAATAAAATTCCACGTAACTTACCTGTCCCCCTTTTAAAATAACATGTGCTTTTACTACAAACACCGATGGACTTGGATCTGTAATGCGATTGTTTAATCCTAAATCTAATTGAAACGTGTATTCCTCTCGCCTATCCCCTTCGCTATATTTTTTTAAGGCTTTATTTAAGCGCTTATGTAAATCAATAATTTCTTTGTCTTCTATCTGTGTCTGGCCCGAAGGGGAAACTTTCTTTTCTTTTCCTTTTGCAGAATAAAGAGCAACAGGTATGAAAAGAAAAAATACCATTGCGTATTCTATTATTTTTCTCATTGAAGTACAAATGTAAGAGCTTTTATGCTTTTGCAAGCTTTTTTTATTCAGGAATTCTCGGTGAAGGGAAAAAGACCTGCTCGGCGCAGTTTCGCAGTCCGTCACCTTTTGCGAATGCAAAGGGTGACGGACGAGGACTGTTTGAGCACGAGCAGGCCTTTTTCCTTTTTTTTATCTAGACTCAGCGATTCTCGGCATACGCCGAGAATCGCTGTTTTTTATTCATTATTTAAGAAGTCACTTAACTGTTGAATAACCTCAAGAGGAATTTCATGCTGTCCGGGAAAAGAACAAAATTGAACCGGTATCTTTGCTTCCTCGAGCATTTGTTTAAATTCAAGGGCATATTCATAGGAAAGAAGAGGGTCAAACTTTCCGTGACTCTGGAAAACAGACAATTGCCCTGTAAATTCTTGCATACCTTTTTTCCATGTATCTTTGGAAAGTAAGGTACCTGATAAAAAAAGAAGTTTTCGAATTAAATTTTTTCCATGAAAAATATAATCAGCGCTCATCATGGCGCCTTGAGAGAATCCCCCTAGGATAATTTCTGTATTAGGATACATCCTTTGGATTTCATGAATAAAGTTTGATAATTTACTTTGGGCTTCGTCTAATCCATTTGGCCGAATATTACGGTAGTCACGAAATTGGCCTGTAGCCATTGCTTGCTCTAATGCTAATTGGTCAATTGGAAACCATGCATAGCCTTCATAACCCGGGGCAAAAGGGATAACAACAGGACCTTGCGGGAAAATAAAAGTAGTTTTTTTGTGAAGTTCTAACATATTGGCTATAGGCATTAAATCTTGACCATTCGCACCGTAGCCATGTAATAAAAGAATCACTTGTTCTGGATTCTCGGCTTCTATAAAAAAAGTAGTAAGATTTGCAATTTGTTTCATTAAAGTTTCCTTAAATCAAAAAAATGTTTTTCTAGATTCACCCTTTCTCCATCGAATGTAACTCCCTCGCTTTGTAATTTATCTTTCATATAATGCTCATCGGGAAAGTGATGCTTCCCTGTTAATTCCCCCTTTCGATTTACAACACGGTGACAAGGGATTTCCGGTCTGTTTTTTGCAGCATTTAAAGCATAACCAACAGTTCTTGCCGCTGATTTCATCGAAAGAGCTTCTGCAATATTTCCATAAGTGGAAACTCTTCCTTTTGGAATTTTTTTTACAAGTTCGTATATTTTTTCGTAATAGTCTTTGTTCATTTTGGTTTTCGAATAACAAATGTCATAAGCTGGGCTGTATTGGGATCTTTTTGAAACTGATAGTCGCCGCAAAGTAAAGAAATGTTAAATCCTACTTGTTCAATGAGTTCTGCAATTTCTTCGCAAGCATAAATATACTGCTTGTGAGTTTCGCAAACAGGGATTTGCTTTTTACCATAAATTACAATTTCCGAAATAATGACTTTTTGAACTGCATTGTATTTGTTTCGCCAAATAATATCATACTTTCCATGTTTTTCTTCGAAACACTGGTTATCGTAATAATGAAGAATATTGTACTCGGAAACACTATCAAAAACATAAATGCCACCTGGCTTTAAAACACGATAGACCTCTTGAAGGTGATCGAAAACAGCGCTTTTTCCTTCTAA
>RFJE01000424.1 GCA_003695005.1 Candidatus Hydrogenedentota bacterium
TAAGAAACATCAGAGAGGTTAATTAAAAACTTTCTCTCTCCTTGTTTAATATAATCTTGCACTGTCTGCTTAAAAAAAGGAGCATTGTACAGGTCGATATCTTCTTTTACCTGCACATACATTACATCTTTTTCCTTTTTCGTAGATATTTCCATTTTAGCGCTTGCCCCTTCTTCGGGTTCATTTCTCATCTGAAACCGCATTGTGACTATACTATAAATGACGTTCAGTTTATCAAGAAAATTTTAAATCTAAATACATTGTTAATTCAGCGGTTCTCGGCGATTCGAGAACCGGAAGCCTGCCAGCCTCATTTTAGCTTGACACCCTGTCTGAAGAATGGACTTTTACTTATGAGCTATCAAGATGTTTTTAATGTGAAAACCGAACTCAATACAAAAGCAGGAACAGTAAATTATTTTTCTTTAGAGAAATTAGCAAGGCAGGGCTATCCTATTGATAAATTTCCCTATTCCATCAAGGTGCTGCTAGAAGCGGTTTTACGACAAGTAGATGGCTTTGTTATTACCGAAGAGGATGTAAAAACCATTGCCACTTGGAATGCAAAGAATGTGAGTAAAGAGGAAATTCCTTTTAAGCCAGCTAGAGTCATTATGCAAGATTTTACAGGGGTTCCCGGTGTGGTTGATCTTGCAGCCATGCGAGATGCACTAAATGATTTAGGAGGAGATCCTGAAAACATCAATCCTGTTTTACCGGTAGATTTAGTGATTGACCATTCTGTGCAAGTGGATGTTGCAGGTTCTCCAGATGCCCTTCAAAAAAATGCGGAAATAGAATTTAATCGTAATAAAGAGCGTTATGAATTCTTAAAATGGGGCGCATCGGCTTTTTCCAATTTTAAAGTCATTCCTCCGGATATGGGAATTATCCACCAAGTAAACTTAGAGTATATTGCGCGTGTGGTCCAGACTCGTAAAGTGGATGGAGAAGTATATGCCTACCCGGATTCTCTCGTGGGAACAGATTCTCATACTGTTATGATCAATGGTTTAGGAGTTGTTGGTTGGGGAGTTGGCGGTATTGAAGCGGAAGCAGTTATGCTCGATCAACCAGTGTTCATGCTTACCCCTGAAGTGATTGGGTTTAAACTGACCGGTAAATTACAAGACGGGATTACAGCAACAGATTTAATTTTAAGAATTGTGCAAATGCTTCGAGAATATGGGGTTGTTGGTAAATTTGTAGAGTTTTATGGAGAAGGGATTGCAAACTTAGCTTTAGCCGATCGCGCCACGATTGCGAATATGGCGCCGGAATACGGAGCTACCATGGGGTTTTTTCCTGTTGATGAGGAAACACTCAACTACTTGCGCTTAACAGGCCGAAGCGAAGAACAAATTGATCTCGTAGAAAAATATGCAAAAGCTCAAGGTCTTTTTTGGACGAAAGATGCTCCAACTCCGGAATTTACGGGAACTTTAGAATTAGATATGAGTACAGTAGAGCCAAGTATTTCAGGGCCAAGCCGACCACAAGATAGAATTGCTTTAAAAGAAGCCAAAAAAGCATTTTATGAGATATTAGGTTCAAAATTTTCGGTTAAAAATCCCGATTTTGATGAAAAAGCAAAACAAGCTTTTTCCGCACAAAAGCAAGACAAGCGACTTCCTTTATATGATAGTGCCGCCGTCAAAGCTAGTACAGCAAAAGGCGAAGTAGAGGTAACACATGGAAGTACAGTAATTGCCGCCATTACTTCTTGTACCAATACATCCAACCCCTCTGTATTAATTGGCGCTGGTCTGTTGGCTAAAAAAGCCGTAGAAAAGGGTTTAAGTGTGCCGTCACATGTAAAAGCGTCTCTTGCGCCGGGATCTCGTGTTGTTACTGACTATTTGAAAAAAGCAAATTTACTGGAATATTTAGAAAAGCTTAATTTTTATGTGGTTGGCTACGGGTGTACGACCTGTATTGGTAATAGTGGCCCGATAGATACAGGACTTTCCAAAGCTATTCAAGAAAATGACCTTGTGGTTACCTCTGTTTTATCAGGAAATCGCAATTTCGAAGGACGAATTCATCCCGATGTTAAAGCCAATTATTTAGCTTCTCCCCCCCTTGTGGTAGCTTATGCTTTAGCAGGTACTATGGATATTGATTTTAATATAGAACCAATTGGCAGGGATAAAGAAGGGAAGCCTGTTTATTTAGCCGATATTTGGCCAAGCTCGCAAGAAATTAGTGAGGCTATTTCTAGTTCTGTTAAACCGGAACTATTCCAAAAAGACTATGGCAGTATTGAATCCGAAAATGAGCTCTGGAACAAAATTCAGGTCTCCGGAGGAAAAATCTATAATTGGTCTGATCAATCCACATATATTCGGAAACCAACTTTCTTCGAAGGCATGACACTAGACGAACCAGATATTCAACCAATTGAAGGAGCACGAGTAATAGCCTTTCTAGGAGATAGTGTAACTACTGACCATATATCCCCTGCAGGAACCATCGCACCCGACTCCCCTGCTGGTAAATGGTTGCAAGAGCATGGGGTTCAACCAAAGGATTTTAACTCTTATGGGTCGCGACGTGGGAATCACGAAGTCATGATGCGAGGAACATTTGCAAACATTCGGATACGCAACCGCTTAGTCCCGGGGGTCGAAGGCGGATATACGAAGTATTTGCCCACTGGTGAGCAAATGACCATTTATGATGCTGCTATGAAGTATAAAGCAGATAATACACCGCTTGTTGTGGTTGCGGGTAAAGAGTATGGAACGGGAAGTTCTCGCGATTGGGCAGCAAAAGGTACAGCTTTACTAGGAATCAAAGCCGTGATAGCCGAGAGTTTTGAAAGGATTCACCGATCTAATCTCATTGGTATGGGAGTTTTACCTTTGCAGTTCTTAGAAGGAGAAAATGCAGATTCTCTTGGTCTCGATGGCACGGAAGTCTTTACGATCCCTGATCTAAACAATGACTTAAAACCCCGAAGTCAAGTAAAAGTTATTGCAACAAAGGATAATGGAAAAACAATAGAATTCCAAACCTTATGCCGTTTAGATACACCTGTGGAAGTTGTGTACTACCGCAACGGTGGTATTTTACACAAGGTTCTACGAGATTTAGGGAAGAAGTAGTAAGGTTTTTACAACTTCTTCTATGCTACTTTTCGTAATAAAAGAGAATCAGCATTCTTTGTCTCCATTAGCAATGGTTGTTGGTCTTTATTTTAAACGGACTCACTCCATTATTAGATTCCGAGACGAGGGTTGGCGGGAACTTAAGCCAAGACTCACTAGAGA
>RFJE01000425.1 GCA_003695005.1 Candidatus Hydrogenedentota bacterium
CATTCTTAAAAGATTTTGTCGAGTAGAAAATTGTAAGTTTTCAATGCTTAACGAGAGAATAATTAATGTTTTGCCTTCCAGTCCGGAGCACGCCCTTTCTCACATCCTAAAACAAAGCATATCTTATTTCCATGTTAATGGGACACTAGAAGACTCAATCAACAGAATTGCAAAGATTACCCCCCTATATTTCTATTTCTTTAGCATGTCGGGGAGGAATAATACACATTATGATCGAAGAGTAAATCTAACTTTACGTAATCGAAAAGTCGTGGACCTATTAAACGAGATTGCGATACAAACAAATACTTGCTGGGGGATCGTACCGATAAATCGCGAAGGAACAGAGTATCTCGTAGATTTTCGGATATGTCCGTAGCAGAGGTGGAGGTAGAAAATGCAATATAGAATAAATAGGCTAAAAAAATATGCACAAGTTGCCTTGGCAGTTATCTATCTCTCTTGTTCGGGACAGGCAACTTTTAAACCTTTGAGTACAGATGTTTCCTATCCTGCAGGGCAGGGGGACCCTGCGCTTATGCAAGGAGAGCTTTTGCCTGAGGTCGAAGCCATTCTTGCTAAAACAAGCGACGAGCATTATTTAGTAGCGGAAGATTCTTTGGAAAGGCTAGTTTCAATTCTCGAAAGGAAACCAGATTTAGCGAATGTTACTGGCAAAACGCAAAAGATGAGTCAAAAGGCAGGATTCGCCATGCCATGGGTTCGTTACAGCGACTTAGCAAAGGTTAGTGACTGTCGCATTCCGGCGATGAGCTTAGGCAATTCTGTTTTACTAAAAAATGTGGAGTGGCTTATTTTTACGTATTGCGAATTAAAAATTGCACCGGAAGCAAAAGAAAACAAAGAATTCCCCGAACATTTTCCGAAAGTCAAGAAATTCAATAAACGTACATCGGCTCTTCGGTTCATAGTGAAATCCCTTCTGAAGTCTTTTAACAAGCACAAAGTCTGGCGTTACAGTGACAGCGAGAAATTGGCTTTTTTTGAAAGGCTTTTTTTAACAACGCAGTTTCGTTTGCCTACACAAACCGAAGCTGATTATTTCGCCAATGAAATTTCAGAGAAGGGTTTGTTCTATACTACAATCGTGTATTTATGCCGTTGGTATTTTTCTAACTTTTACCAAGAGCATCTCAATTTTTCTCGCGCGCCTTTGGCCTATAAGCAAGCGTACCAAAGTGTTGTTGTATCAGGGCAGATCATAAATGAAAGTGGTAGTTCTGTTAGCGGGGTGGCATACTCTAACCTTGCTTCTGCAAATTTCCCCGGCTTTTATGAAAAGGACATATCGGGGGAACTACCATCCGAAAAGGAGCCTGAAGTTCACCATAATAAAGGAAGGGATTGGCACCATCATAAAAAGCATTATGATAAAGATCGAGCGGACAATTTCTTTTTACAATTTTATGTGCCAAAAAAGCTAAAGTTCAATAAGCACAAACCATTCACCTTGCCTTTGTTTTTAAAAGCACAAGGCTTTCCTAATCAGCCAGCCACGCTTACTCTACAAAAAAAGAAAACAAAGCATGTTATGGTAACACTTTTGCAGGAAGTTCCCGAAGTCGATGATCCATGGCCGGATAATGCACCGCTAGGAACTTATACGGCACATCTTAACTTTTACCCTAACCTGGCTTCGGAATCTTTCGAAGGTTGCGACATTCCCTCTTTAAGGAACGGCATTGTTGATGGGGTAAAATGGCAAGAGTTTGTAAGGTGCCGTACTGGTATTCGTTCGGGAACGAAAGAATATGATATAGCTCCCCTTCTAAACAGAAAGGCAGCTTTGGATTATCTGACGTTCGTATGGCGAGCGTTTGCGCGAAGCGACGCTTCGATTAAAATTTCGGACATTGATCGAATTGAGTTGTTTTTTTCTTTAGTGACCTTTCACGGGTTTACTTCTGCCGAAAAGAACAGGATACTGATAGGACTGGCTAATAGCGACGTGGATACGATTTACTTTTCAATGTTGGCAGACTTTTACAAAAGCTTTGCATTTGACAAGTTTGATTTTCAAAAGGAGCCGGTTCTCCCTTTGAAAAGCTATACCTTTAGTGGTAAAATACAAGATAACGGCGGTGCGGGTATTAGCGGTGCAGAAATAAAAATCAAGGATCAAACCGGATTGACTCTTACGCAAGTGCAAAGCAACGCTGCCGGAGAATACTCCCTGAATTTCTACCTACCGGCGTATCCGTTAATTGGTAATAATGAAACGGATCTGATTGTTTCCGCCTCGGGTTATTCGAGGTATGTCGAATCCTTTAGATCTGCGCCGGCAACAGCAAGCTTAGAAAAAAACATAATGCTTTCCCCGATGAACACAGTTTCCGTTGCTGCCGGTGGAACCATTACTTCTCCGACAGGTTTTGTGCAAATTGATGTTCCCGCAGGCGCAGTGAATGAAGATGTAAGTTTTCAAATTCGTGGTGAACAAGAATCCCTGCTTTTAAGTCGCACTGATATTCCGACGTACCGGTTTAA
>RFJE01000426.1 GCA_003695005.1 Candidatus Hydrogenedentota bacterium
CTTTATTTAAAAAGCACCACAAACGAATTTTTTATTTTTCATGCTGAATTTATTCGTGATTTCTTTTTAGACTCATCCGATACGGAAGGGAATCCGATTTACTTATTTAATGCTGACATCTCGCCGATTACTTCAAATTTAATTGAGAAGAATTTTCAGGTGCCGGAAAAATGGCAGCAGGTTTTACTCAAAAATACAGATACTGCTTTTTTTAATGCTTTATTGCGTCGCGAGTTGTTTCATCGTTCGTATTTTTTAATGCTGACACAAACAGAAAACTTACACATTATCCTTATGCAAGTGATACAGGAAGAAGAGGCAACCATGCCTATAAAGCAGTTATTAAAAAAAGAGCTATGGATTGTTCTTGCTTTGGCGCCCATTTTGTTTTTCTTTGCTTTTGTTCAGGCAAGGAAAGATACCCGAGAAATTAAGCATATTGGCAGTATACTGCAAGATATTGCATCTCGTAAGTTTGAAAAAGAAATTTCTGTTCGGTATCAGGATGAGAGAAAGCTTATTTATTTTCATTTGCAACGGCTGCAAAAGAAGTTAAAGCGTTATCATGAAATGCAGCTAGATAAAATCATCCAGAACGAGCAGAAGCTAAAAATTTTAATCCATCACTTGCCCGATTCTTTATATTTAATGGATGAAGAAGGGAGCATCCTTTTTTCCAATCGTGATGAGATTCCTTTGTACAAGATGGCGTATGAGGGGCAATATATTTCGGAATCGGAGATGGCCAAAAAACTTTTTAAAAGAAGTAAGCAAGGTTTAAAGCAAGGAATAGAAATTGAGACTTTAACCGAAGCAGGAAATTATAGGTACTTACAATTTTTTGCCGAAGAGTGGAAATCTTACCAAGGAGAAACAGCAGGGTATTTACTTATTGTTCGGGATATTACAAATAAGAAAACAAAGTTTGATAAGGAAATTGAATATGCCATGCGAGTCCAGAAAGAATACTTACCACAAAAGATTATTCCCTTTGCGGGCATAGAATACAGTTTTTACTACAAGCCAATGGTTGGTGTTGGTGGCGATTATTATGATTTTTTCCTTTTACCGAACGGCAATCCAATTTTTGTAGTGGCAGATGTTACAGGTCATGGAATCCAGGCTGCGCTCAGTATGACGGTAATTCGCGTTATCTTTCGGGAGATTTGCCGAAGATACCAAGATGCCAAAGCAATTGCAGAAGAATTTAACAATAGCTTAATTCGTCAGTTGCCTGGGGTCAATTTAGTTCCCCTTACGTTTTTTATTGTTGATAAGAATAAGCAAAAGGCATACTACCAAAATTTAGGCCAAACAAATTGTTATTTAATGCGAGAGGGATCATTAATCACTTTAGAACGAACAGGAGTCATTGCAGGTCTCATGCCAGATAAGCAGTTTCGTCCTAGGGAGATTTGGCTGCAAAGGGATGATACGTTTTTTCTAGCGACAGATGGAGTTGTAGAGTGCCGAAAAGAACAAGGACTCATTTTAGGTGATGATCGTCTTGAGGAGTTATTGCAAGAAATCCATACCCAGGATGTTCATAGATTGGGAGAGCTACTGATTGAAAAATTAACACAGTTTGTCGAAGGAGAAAATTTTCAAGATGATATTACATTTTTATTCATTAAAATTACAGAAAACTTATCATAAATATTTTTCTTTTAGACGATAAATAACTGATGGCGATTCGAATCACTGTATTTGTATTTTTTTCTTTTAGCCTATTTGCTCGTAGTTATGAAGTTCATGCATTTCGTGGATATAATACTTTAGGCATGCAAAAAATGCTCATTATTGGCCAAGTGGCTTCTAGAACAATGATAAATGAAGTAGGCACTGTCCGCTTACTAAACTATGATACGAGACAAATGGTGTTAACAGCAAAAGTGTATGAGTGGAAGAATTTACGACTTGGAGATAAAATTTACATCCTAGAAAAAGATCCCGATCATAATCGCTATAAAAATGCATTGATAGTAGCCGAAGCTGAAATTTATAGTATTTTTAAAACCGAATTTCAAGGATGGATGTTAAAAGCACGTGGCAATTTATCCATGGTTAAGAAGGGGCAATTTATAGCCATTCCATATAATCATAAAAGACAATTAGCAGCGAGACAAGCATATAAAACAGGAGAAATGTTACAGGCTGCAGGAAGAGAGGCAGAAGCTTTTCGGGAATATCGAAAAAGTTTTAATACAGATTCTCAAAATCCAGAAATTTGGTTTCAGATGGCAGAAGTATCCCGAAAACGAGGTCTTGTGGAAGAGGAAGGTAAGTATTTAGAGGGAGCCTGGAAACGATTTACGAAATTTACCGATGCCGAAAAGTTGCTAGCATTACCTGGTCAATACTTAAGATGGCAATATGAAAATAAAATTAAGAAAACAAGCGATGATTTTGTTAAGCTCAAAACCGCTATTTTATTTCGAAAAAAAATGGAGTATTTCCAGCAAAGGCTTCCCTGGTTTTACAAATCTTTTTCAAGACCTGTTTTGCACATGCTGCAAAAAAAAGGCATTCCGGATAAAGAATTTCAATTATATTTAGGAAAAATTTATGATACCACCTCAGAAATTCTCGATAGGCATTCCCTCGAAAAAATTCTTGCTTCCTTAAAAAAAGGGGAGAGAAAAATTTTATACAAGCCAATTTATTTGCCGTATATGCAGGAGAAATTCGCATATCCTAGAAAATCTTGGAATTTAGCTTACTTAAAGGCTGCGTTGTATCATTTGCAATTAGCTGCGGAATTAGATCCACTCGATACACGAGCAGCTTATGAAATTGTAAAGATTACAGCCAGGGAACTCGCAAAAAGACCATCTCAAAAAAGAAGAGAGCAGTATAAGATGTTATTAGAACACTATGCTAGAGAATTTTTAAAAGTACCTTCGGCACCCGATAAAATGGCTTTTGTACGCAATGCACGCAATTTTCAGTAAAGGGTCAAAAGGCCTGCTCGGCGCAGTTCCGCAGTCCCTCACCTTTTGCGAATGCAAAAGGTGAGGGAGGAGGACTGTTTGAGCACGAGCAGGCCTTTTGACCTTGTTATTAATTTTAGCTCAGCGATTC
>RFJE01000427.1 GCA_003695005.1 Candidatus Hydrogenedentota bacterium
AATAAATACTTTTTCTTCTTTTTAAATACCTGCGTTTCGAACTTTGGGGATAAAAACGACATTGCTTTATTTATTGATGCTGCTAAAGAAAATTATAAAGCACATGAATTTTATTTGCAAGGAAATTACAACCAAGCTTTTAAAGAAATTCGGTTAGCTCATAAAATCCTATCAAAGTTGTACCGCCAAATTTTAGTTCAGAAGTATCGTCGAGATGCTCGCATTTTACTGGACAAAGGTGCACCCATTATTGTTGGCGCAAAAGATCCCCGTGCCGAACATTTTTTAAAATTAGGGTATCGGGATTTAGTAGATGCTTATCGCTTACAGCGGCAAGCCGATAATTCCAACCGGTTTTTATTTTCCCTTAAAATTCGTCTGTACATTGATGCCATTAAACTTGTACGGCAAGCAAAGCGATATGCCTTTTTAGGTTTAATTGAGTCAAAAACTCCTTTGCCGGATAAAAAGGATTTTCAAACCCAAACGCTAAATGAGTATTTAAATAAAACAAAACCGCCTCATATTCCCGATTTTGATAGGGTCAAAAACACAATAACCAATATGCTCAATCGCAGGTTGTTTCCAAACTACTATGATTTTTTTAGACACATTCACGATAATTATGGATTAAAATACGATCGTGATATTTTAAAAGAAAATCAAATTGAAATTTCCAAGTAAGGGATAACGGCGAATCTCGGCATAACGCCGAGTAGGCCTTTTTGATCATTAAAAAGTTTTTTCTAATGAAAGATATTCTATCGAACAGCTTCTTCCCAGTCTTCATTATACAGGCGAACGAGAATTTGGCTATTAAGTGTTTGCACATGTCTCTGTTTTGGTCTTTGCATATCCAAAGGAAATTCAAACAAGTTTGCTAGTGTGGTTTGGTTTAAGAATTTTGTTTTGATTGGCAAAGGTGCTAAAGGAACTTGGATTGGTTTTAAAGAAAACATCACAAAACCCCATTCCCCAAAACTTGGTACATAAGCATGATAGGGTTTTGTGCTGTAACCGGCAGCTTTTAAAGTATCTACAATACACCAAAAAGACCTTCTTGCAAAGAGCGGAGAAGTACTTTGGATCGAGATTATGCTTTGCGGTTTTAGGATCTTCTTTAATTTTAAAAACATTTGTTTCGAATATAACTTTCCTAAAGAGTAATTGCTTGGATCGGGAAAGTCAATAATCACCACATCATATGGTTTATGAATTTCATCAATAGCTACAAACGCATCCGCATTGAGTATAGACACTCGTTTATCATGCAGGGCATTGTTGTTTTGCTTTCTTAAAAGAGGATTTGCTTTAGCAAGATGAGTCATTTCAGGATCTAAATCAATCAGCAGTGCCTTGGATAAGTTTTTATATTTTAATAGCTCTCTCATGGCAAGCCCATCACCGCCACCTAAAACAAGTGCTGTAAATTTTTTCTCCGACGCTTGCAAAAAAGAAAGTACAGCCGGATGAACAAGTGCCTCGTGGTAGCGATACTCATCCGCACTATCAAACTGCAAATGGCTATTTAAAAACAAAGTAAAGTGATTGCTTTTGCCGGTAAGCACAATTCTTTGGTACGGGGTTTGCTTTGCAAAAATAACAGGATCAGCATAAAGTTTCGATTCACTAATTCGTTCTAGCTTCTTCGAAAATAAAATCCCCCATAAAACAAGCAAAGTACAAAAAAAAGCCAAAAGAGAATAAAATCGATAATGGATTCTTTTTCGAAATAAAACAATCCCCAGCCAAGCTACGAATATGTTTAAGAGCCCAAAAATAAGGGAAAGCCGAATTAAGCCTGTTTGTAGTCCTAGTAAAAACGGTACAGAAAGAGCACCTGCTAATGCCCCTAAATAATCTAATGCAAGAACTTTTGCCACAAGCTCACGTAAACTTAAATTTTGTTTTAAAATGCGAATTAAAATAGGAATTTCTAATCCCACTAAAACACCGGTCATGGTTAAGACTAAAAACAAAACAATGTGGAAATTTCCTACATAAGAAAAACTAATAAAAAGAAAAAAAGCAGCAAAACCACCAATGAGCCCTAAACTCAATTCCATTAAAATGAAATTTTCTACCAAACGCTTTACAAGAAAACGACTTAAATATGATCCTAATCCCATGGCAAACATATAAATGCCAATGGTTAAAGAAAATTGAGTAACACTATCACCTAGTAAGTAACTCGAAAGCGCACCGACAATTAACTCATATACAAGACCACTGGCTGCAATAAAAAAAGCAGATGCTAAAAGCAATAATTTTCGTATTGATATTTTCTTGGGATCGTGCTGTAAGAAATTCACTATTCTTCCGGTAATTCCATAATTTCAAGTGCTTGTGGTACCCAACGCGAATGTGGCTTTTCGCGTAACAAAAGTTCCGATGCTTTTTTCATATCTTTCACTTCATTTTCAAAGTCAGGGGGAGTAATTTTAATTGTTTTTTTCGAGACATATAAGGTATAATCTCCCCCATACTGAAATTGCCGTGGCTTTACATAAATCGTTAATTCACTATCTTCGGATTGCGGTGTGTTTAATAAAATATTCCGATCATTAGCTTTTGTAAGGAGTAAATTTAAAACAGGGTATGCAAAAGGGTCATTGTAAAAAACAGAGTAAAGCCGGTAATAACCAGGGGGGACATACACAAATACATTCACCCCATCGTTGGATCCAATGGATCGAAATTTCTCTTTTGTTTCTAAATTTTCAATCGTTAAAATAGCATCAGGTAAAATGGTTTCCCCATCTTTAACAATGGAATAAATTTTAATGGCAACTGCTGCTTTAGAAAGTTCTGCAAGCCGAGCAAAGGCATCCCTCTTCTCTGTACTCGCACGAACTTGTGTATTCTCTTGATCGCCTGTCGTGGTTGCTTTACAAAAGCAAATAAAAACAAATAGAGCCATCAAGGAAAACACTTTGAATCTTATTCTCATGGCAGTCCTTGTTTGTATAGGCAATATGCCTTGTAAAGAAAGTATCCCATCAGCGATTCTCGGCGAAACGCCGTATCGCTGAAATCGAATAAAA
>RFJE01000428.1 GCA_003695005.1 Candidatus Hydrogenedentota bacterium
GCAAAATTAGAAACAGCTCGTCGTATGAAAGCAAAAGGGTATTCTGTGGAAGATATTTTATCGTTGACTGGCCTAACAAAAAACGACTTGAAAGAAAATGGGTTTCTATAGAGAGTCATGGTGGGAACATCCTCATCCTGCTAAGACTCACGTGGACTTCAACAGCGATTCTGAGGGAAAGCGATACGCCGTATCGCTGGAACTCCAATCACTTTGAAAAATCTTGACGGGAAGGCAAGCGTGGTTAAACAGGTCATTAGGAAACTAAAATAGTGAGGTCGATTATGTACGGACATAACAACAACGTTGCATATCACATTAAAAAAAGCGGAACAAGAAAAGTCTTTTTTTTAGCTGCTCTTGTTTTTTGTATCCCTTTATTTGCTCAAAATTCTCAAAGAAGAGATCCAAACCAAAATAAAAACATTAAGGGGAAAAAGAAAGAAGTTATTCGCAGAATGATTCAGTTAGAATCTCTGGGTACTGCGTTTCGCACGGGAGATGGTAAATATAAAAATACACGTTTAATTCGCTTTATTAAATACATTGCGAAAGAAAATAAAACAGGGCAATTTCATCGCTATGAATTTTATGACGGTGATAAATATCATTTAGCCAATAATAAGCCGGACAAATGCGTGGTGACCAATGTAGAACTTGGTATT
Organism: Candidatus Hydrogenedentota bacterium; assembly: GCA_003695005.1. GTDB lineage: Bacteria > Spirochaetota > Leptospiria > Turneriellales > J094 > J094. The sequence continues at coordinate 666 of RFJE01000428.1, forward strand.
GTTGTCGATGCTTACAATAGTGAACAAACTTGCGAGCAACATTTTGGAGAAAATGAATATCGTAAGCCTATTCAAAAATTAGTAACTTATTATGCGAATTACTTCGTTAACTCGATTAAAAATAAAAAAGGGTTATTGACAGTGAGCCAAACACCAGGGACAAAAGATATGATATCGGAAAAACCAGGGCAAATTGTAGTAACATTGCACGTAGATGGAATTAGTTTTACAGCGGTTGCAACACTCAAAAATGATGGTACCATTGAAGGGACACATAGTTTTTTTGTAGAAGATCCTAGCATCAATAATCCCGATAAAGGAATGCGAAAAATTACCATTACCAGTGATTATTCCCCCGAGATTTTTAACATCATTAAAAACCTATGTGCAGAAACTGTAAAAATAACAGGGATTCGCAATGGAACTCGAAAAGATTATATTGCAAACTCCAATGATATTTTAAGTCAGTTTTAGTGATTCGTTATTTCCATAGATTAGGAGAAGCCACCCTTTCGCTTTTAGAGAGTATAGGATCGTTTACTATTTTTACAGTCCAAACGATTCGTTGGATTTTTGCTAGGCCATTTGATGTCCGCGCTCTTTTATATCAATTGCAAGAAGTAGGGGTAAAATCCATTCCCGTTGGTACAATTTCATCATTTTTCATTGGCATGGTAATGGCTTTGCAGCTAGGGGTTTCGATGGAAAAAATCATACAGGGGGTTTCTAGTTTTATGGGAGGCGGGATTGCTTTAGCTTTAACAAGAGAATTAGCCCCTGTATTAACTGCTGTCCTTTTAGCAGGACGCGTTGGATCATCCATGGCTGCAGAAGTGGGTACCATGAAGGTAACCGAACAAATTGATGCTCTTTCTACTCTTGCCACAAATCCAGTTCATTATTTATCAGTACCGCGTTTTTTAGCAGCGGTCATTAGTTTACCTTTAATTACTGTCATGGCAATTGTATTAGGCATTATTGGCGGATCCATTATTTCCTATGTCCGACTCGATATTCCTTTTAACCAGTATTTTGAAACAGCTCGTAGTTTTTTAAAGCCAGAAGATTTAATTTCCGGTGTAACCAAAACTTTTTTCTTTGGAGCCGAAATTGCTTTGATTTCTTGTTTTACAGGTTTCCGTGCACAAGGGGGTGCCGAAGGTGTAGGACAAGCAACGATTCAGGCCGTAGTATATTCGTTTATGATGATCATTATTTCCGATTATTTTATTACGTATATTTATCAGCTCTTTGGATTTTAATGAGTGAAGTTGCTGTTTCCATTCGAGGTTTAAAAAAAAGTTTTGGTACTCGTACCATTTTAGACGGAATTGATTTAGATATTTATCGCGGTGAAATTATGTACATCATTGGGAAGTCTGGTTCAGGCAAGTCTGTTACGCTAAAGCATATCACGGCGCTTTTAAGACCAGATGAGGGTGAAGTTCGTATTCACGGTAAAAACATCTTTGAAATGGATGATAAAGAGCTCATTGAAGTGCGAAAAAAAATGGGAGTTTTGTTTCAAATGGCGGCTTTGTTTGATTCATTAACTGTATTTGAAAATGTTGCTTTTTTACTGCGCCGTTTTACAAAAGATGATGAAGACACAATTACTAAAAAAGTTAGAGAGCGGTTAAGATTAGTAGGTCTTTCTCATGTAGAGCATTTAAAACCTGCTGACTTATCCGGTGGGATGCAAAAACGAGTTGGGCTTGCTCGTGCAATTGCATTAAATCCTGAAATTGTTTTATATGATGAGCCAACCACCGGTGTTGATCCAATTTTAGCAGCGGCAGTGGATGATTTAATTTTAAAATTAAATCACGAACTTGGAGTAACAAGCATCGTTATCTCTCATGATATGGAATCAGTTTTTCGTGTGGCAGATCGAGTTGCCATGTTATATGATGGACAGTTTCGCTTAATTGGCACACCGGATGATTTTAGAAACAGCCAAGACCCTGTTATTCGTCAGTTTGTAGAAGGAAGTGCTAAAGGGCCTATTCCTATTTTGTAGTCAGCGATACGTCGAAACGCCGTATCGCTGTCCCTCACCTTTTTTTACGAAAAAGGTGAGGGAAAAAAGTTGCCATTTTGTGCCAGTTTAAAAAATTCGTACCATGAAAAAAATATTACTTAAAATATTAGGATTTCTTTTGATTTTTTGGGGAGTACTCTTCTCGGCTGTCGGATTTGCTAGTTTATTTCAACCTGATACACCGATAGGAGTAGGCC
>RFJE01000429.1 GCA_003695005.1 Candidatus Hydrogenedentota bacterium
GACTTAGACTACTCGATGCCAAAAGCAATGTTTGATTTTACCATGCTTTCCAATGGGTGCTATCCCGAAGAAAGAAAAACCTATTATTTATTTGCCAACATGGTACTAGCTACAAAAAGGTATTCTGAAGAATATGGACCTGACCCAGAAATGGTCGGTGAATTCTGGAAAACTGTACAAAGAGGAAATTATAAAGTAAAAAAGGGTAAAATTAAAGTTTATTTACACACTGGTAAAATTATCGGCCTTTATGGGAATTATAATGCTCAAAAGAAAGCCCCGGAAACAGATACTTTTGTATTTGATCGAGACTATCAGCGTTTTTTCCCTTCCTATTCTAATCTTAGTGCTTGGCAAAGGCTTGATCGAAGAAAAGGGCCAATTACATTTCCACCGAACGAAAATAAAGCTGTCTTAGCAAATGGTAATCCTGTGGAATGTATGTTAATGCCTACCAATCCTATTCCAACCAATACATTAGAATTTCATTTAAATCCGCAATCCGATAGCGATTTAATCAAATGGATTGCGCACCAAAACCCATGGGAATAAAGTTTTAGATCTCGGCTAAACACTGATCACCAATCATGGCTACTAGCGATACGGCGAAGCGTCGTATCGCTACATGGCTACTAAAAAGATAGCTTTGTTTTTAAAAAAATAGGGCAGTGATCCGACCCCATTTGTTCGTTTAAGTGATCGCAATCGATGATTTCGGGGAGAAGCTTTTTATCCACAAAAAAATAATCAATCCGCCAGCCCACATTACGCTCGCGCGCACGAGTTTGCATTTGCCACCATGTGTAGCTAATTTTATCAGGGTGGAAATAACGAAAGCAATCTACCCAATTTTTTTGAATGACTCTATCGACCCAGGACCTTTCTTCGGGTAAAAAGCCAATGCTGTTTTGGTTTTCCTTTGGTCGGGCTAAATCGATTTCGGTATGCGCAACATTTAAATCTCCTGTCCAAATAATTTTCCGTCTTTTTTTGCGCAAAGTATTAATATGATCTAAAAAGTGGTCATAAAAAACCAGTTTTTCTTTCCAAGCTTCCTCGCTTTTGCCACCATTTGGAAAATACACGCCGAAAAAAGTATATTGGCCAATATCCACACGGATAACGCGACCTTCATGGTCATTCCAACCGTCCATTCCTGTCGAAACGAAATGGTCTTGTGGTATTACACTTTTTTTTAGCCAGACAGAAACTCCCGAATAACCTTTTTTTTCCGCACTGTGATAATATTGGTAGTATTCAGGATGATCTGTTAACATCTCGGATAGCTGTTCTTTTCGTGCTTTTGTCTCTTGCAAAAATAAAATATCAGGATTGTACTTTTGCAAAAATTCATCTAAAGCGCCTTTACGCTCAACAGCACGAATCCCATTTACATTCCAGGAATATAGAGTAATCATTTACTCGGATACACGAAATTCCCGAGATGCTATTTCTGTACCCTCGGGGCTGACAATTTTAATTTTATACCGGCCCACATGATCAAAGTACTCTTCTTGAAAATACGTTTCGAACTTACGCCAAGTCGGATCTACTTCTGCCTCAAAAGAACCAACGACCGTTTCTTTCACTTTCCCATCTGCTGCCGGTAAAATCTCCGTAATTACAATGTGTATTTCTTTAACCCCTAAATTAGCACTTGAGTCGAAATAAATGTAAATTGGTTTATTTTTAGGAAAGCCGCTTTCTAAACCTGTTAAAGATGGAAGAGAGGTAGCATCAATTTTTTCGGTGGATAAATAAATCTGGCTCGTTACTGCTGGTTTCCATAGGAAATAAGCAATAGCAGCAAAACCACCAAGCACAAGTATGAGCGCTAAAATTGCAAGAACTTTCTTTTTTGTTCCCCGACTTACATCATCCGAAATGACTTCATCGAGATCAACAGCCTTCGGTGTGTTTTTTTGTGGTACCGGCTTATCTTCTTTCATTATGGAATCACTCTCATTTTCTTTATGAGCGGACAAGTCTTTTTCCGCAGTTGCTTCCTTTTCCTGCTTATTTTCCTCAAAAGATTGGATAAATTGAGGAATCCCCTCTACATTTTCTAGCTCCTCAGAAATGGCATTTTCCAATAAATCTTTTTTGCTTTTTTTATTTTTTTTTCTCGGCGTAGCTTTTTTTTCTTTTTTATTAGACTCTAACTCGCTCATGCTGCTTCCATTTTTTGTAATGCTTCTTCTACAAACTCTTTTAGTTTTTGCGTTGCTTTATGCTTCGGCGCATAATCAAATAATGTTTTCCTTAAAAGATGAGCTTCTTCTACAACCACACTGCGCGGAATTTCGACTTGAAAAACAGGCAAGTGCTTTTCTACTTCGGGGCGCATCGCTTTAGAAAGTGTTGTGCGAGTATCATGCATGCAAAAAACCGCCCCAAGTAATTGTAAGTATGGATTGTATCTTTTCTGTGTTGTGGAAATGGAATCTAAAATGGTCTGAATCCCATCAATAGAAAATTTAGATACCTGAATCGGAATAACTACATAATCTGCCGACACCATTGCATTGATGGTAATCATTGAAAGTGCTGGTGGACAATCTAAAACTATATAGTCAAATTCCGAAGCAAAACGATTGAGTGCCTCGCGCAAACGAAAAAAACCATCTAATTTGCCTGCAAGCATTGTATCCACTTCAGCTAAACGAATGGAAGCCGGAACAAGAAAAAAATTCTCCCGAATTTGCGCTAAACCTTCGCCGGTTAAAGGTTCAGCTTCAAATAAAGAAAATGAGTTTTTAGGCCACTCTTCTTTTGTGTTTACAAATACACTACTCATGTTTTTTTGTGAATCTAAATCTACGGCTAATACTTTCTTATCATGAAAACGCGATAAACCATCCGCTAAATGAATGGCTGTTGTGGTCTTTCCAACTCCGCCTTTTTGGTTCGTAATGGAAATAATTTTCACATTAGTCCCATGAAAACTTTTTGGCATCCTCTAGAAAACGCTTTAGCCCAATATCGGTTAAAGGATGATGCACTAACTTTTGAAAAACACTAAAAGGAATGGTAGCCACATCAGCGCCGGCAAGAGCGGCATCGCGTAAATGAAGAGGACCACGAATGCTCGCAGCGAGTACTTTTGTCTCATAGCCAAAGTTATCATAAATTTGAACAATTTCTTCAATAAGCTGCATGCCTTCCCAGCTCGTATCATCCACCCGGCCAATAAAAGGCGAAATATAGGTTGCTCCTGCCTTTGCTGCTAACAAAGCCTGCGACGAAGAAAAACAAAGCGTAACATTTGTAGCAATCCCTTCCGAGGACAAAATTTTAACGGCTTTTAAACCTTCCGGAATTAACGGAACTTTAATAACAACATTGTCCGCAATTTTAACAAGATCTTTTGCTTCTTTTACAATGCCATCTTTGTCTGTAGAAATGACTTCTGCCGACACAGGTCCATCCACAATTTCACAAATTTCCCGTATGACTTCTTTAAATGGTTTTCCTGTTTTTGCCACAAGAGACGGATTCGTAGTAACCCCATCTAAAATACCTAATTCATTTGCTTGCTTAATTTCTTCAATGTCTGCCGTATCTATAAAAAATTCCATGAGCTAAACTATAAGCAGGAAATAAACTGTCAGCAAAAAACTTCGCTATTGAGGCTTGGCATGAACATCTATAAAAAAGAATGGACAGGTACAAGCTATTGTATAAACAATCTCATGCTACATAGGTATGCTTTTGGTTTGATTGTCTTTTTCTCTTTAGGGTTTTTAGCTTGTGGTGGGGGAATTCCTTATTACCAGCATGGGGGGTTTCAGGAAAAGGATAAAGTCGCATGGGAGAAATATTATCAATCTTTTCCAAAATTAAAGCCAATTCCGAAAGACAAAGCGGTTAGCATTCGTGTTTTAAAATTAACAGACCCGCGGTTACCGGATTTGCCAAAAGAAAAAATTTTAGAACTTCTTACGCAAGCTCGAAAATTTGCCAATGTGTATTTAGGTTATGATGTTCGTTTTTTATATTTAGGAGAGGATGATTTAAAAGACTTTTTTGAATCCCATGCTGATTATTTTAAGCGGCCTGAATTTCGTTATCGAATTGCTTCTGCCATTTTGCATCCCGAACAACCCAATGATGAAAAAATTCTTAGAGAATCTATTTTCAATACATTAAGAAAAAGAAAGTGGAATATTGTACAGAAGTATTTGCCGGAAGGTAAGTCAGCGTCGGATTACAAAGAAGCTGCAAAAATAATTGCGGATTCCTTTTTGCAAAAGTATTTTTCCATAGCGAAAGCAAAAGTAAAAGACGGAACTATTTTTAAGAGCAAAGAATACGCACCGACTCAGGATTATTTATATTGGACGTCTTTACAGTACGAGCTAAAAGAAGCAGATTTAATTATTACGAATTCTATGATATTCAGCGCGGATGATGGCATGCCGCCTTATGTATTAAAGCGAGGTGGTATTACAAGTGCTGTAACGGAAAACAATTTATTTAACCCTTTACAAGGAACGATTGTGTTAGGGCTACATCAATTTATTTCCACAAACCCGACGATACAGAAAATGCGGGGTGATATTCCCGAAAAAGATCTACCCTCTGTAATTGCTATGCTTTTAACACATGAGCTCGGCCACTTACTTTTACGACTCGACGAGTATTATGATTTAGAACACTCGGTGCATGTAGCCCCACGGGGGTTAAATTACTATCCATGGTATTTAGATATTGTCCAAAACTCTACAGGTGTTTTACCACCCGAAAAACAACGCATATTAGAAAAGTTTTAACGAAAAGGGAAATTTATGTGGCAACTTGCTACCGTTGCCACATAAAGGAAATTTTACCAGTTCGATCCGCCTCCGCCAAAGGAGAAGCGAATTCCTACGCGAGTCATTAATCCAGACATGTCTATTTCTACACTATCTTTAGAGGGCTTATATCCGCGGTAACCAACTTCCAATAAAATTTTAATTGAGGAAGTACTTCCCCATTCACCGCCACCGCCTAATGCAATGGCCGCACCACCAACAACTTGCCATGCTAAACCACTATATTGCGTGGTTGTATCACCCACAGACCATGTCCAACCATATCCAGCGCCAACAACTAAATGAGGCTCTATCATGGATTCATTTGGAAAACGCAGACGTAAGCTTAATAAATATGGAAGGGAATAAACATTGATTTTTTTTACAACATTCGTTGTAACACCTGTATTGAGATCCGTTGTTGTTCCTACTACGGCATCATAATTTAGCCACTGAAACTGGGGCTCTAGTCCTAGCGCTAAAAAGCGATCAACTCCATAATTGTAGGACAAAGCAGCATCAAATCCCCATTTGTCAGGGGCTTTAGCTTTTGAAGCACCTGCTTTTATATCAAATGTAGATTCTGCAGCGTGCAATGTAACAAAACCAAACAGGCAAAGAAACACAACAAAGCTACTGACTAACTTTCTCTTCATAAAATACTCCTTTTCAAATTATATTTGCATAAGCTTTTGCAAAGCTTATACATTCATATAATTAGACTACTGGCTGTCAATAACGTTCGAATTTTTTCTACAATTCACCTAAATTTCATTTGACGGCGGATTTAAAGTTTCTATCCTCGTCCTTACCCGTTATATGAGACATAATACAGAATAAGCCAATTTTATCCCGAATTTTATGCAAAAGGGGCAGGCAAGGAGAGTCTCAAAGTAGCGGGATAAACTTTTTAGGGGGAAAAATGAAAATAGAACGAAAATTTACAAAAGAAAATAAAGATGTATATGCAGATATTTTATTTGAAAAGAGAACTTCGAAAATCACAAATCCCGATGGTACAGTTGTTTTTGAGGCAAAAGATGTGGAAGTGCCTTCTTTTTGGTCTCAAGTAGCAACAGATATTTTAGCTCAAAAGTATTTTCGAAAAGCAGGAGTGCCAAAAGCGTTAAAAAAAGTACCGGAAGAAAATATTCCCGAGTGGCTACAAAAAAGCGAAGCTGATAAAGAAGCACTCGAAAAACTTCCGGAAGGGGAAAGATATACGCGAGAAACCTCTGCAAAGCAAGTCATGGATAGAATGGCCGGAACTTGGACTTATTGGGGATATAAACATGGTTATTTTGATAGTGAAAAAGATGCACGTGCTTTTTACGATGAACTTCGCTATATGCTTATCCACCAAATGGCTGCACCAAATTCCCCACAATGGTTTAATACAGGGCTTTTTTGGGCTTATGGGATTGATGGTCCCTCACAAGGACATTATTATGTAGATCCCGAAACAGGGAAAACGGTAAAATCTAAATCGGCGTATGAGCATCCGCAACCGCATGCTTGTTTTATCCAATCTATTGAAGATGATTTAGTAAACCCTGGTGGAATTATGGACCTTTGGGTTCGAGAAGCTAGGCTTTTTAAGTACGGTAGTGGCACAGGATCTAACTTTTCTAAACTGCGAGGAGAAAATGAGCCTCTTTCAGGTGGTGGAAAAAGTAGCGGTTTAATGAGCTTTTTAAAAATCGGGGATACTGCAGCAGGTGCCATTAAATCCGGAGGAACAACCCGTCGAGCAGCCAAAATGGTTTGCCTAGATATTGATCATCCCGATGTAGAGCAATTTATTAACTGGAAAGTTCAGGAAGAAGCAAAAGTGGCTTCTTTAGTAGCGGGATCTAAAAAAATTAAACGTGTTATTTTAGAAATTTTTGAAGCGGTAAAAGGGTGCGATAAAAATCCTGCTTTATTAAATCCAAAAGAAAATCCAAAATTAAAACAAGCTTTACGTCATTCGAAAGAAGGATTTGTTCCGCAAAATTATATTGAAAGGGTGATAGAGTTAGCGCGGCAAGGCGTTACTGAAATGGAATTTGAAGAGTTTGATACTGAGTGGAATAACGAAGCTTACCGTACAGTCAGTGGTCAAAACTCCAATAACTCGGTACGGCTTTCCAATGAATTTATGAAGGCAGTAGAAGAGCATCGAGATTGGGAGCTCATCCGCCGTACTGATGGTAAAGTTGCGAAAACACTTCCTGCACGGGAATTATTTCGTCAGCTTACGGAAGCTGCTTGGATGTGTGCAGACCCTGGCGTTCAGTTTGATACAACCATTAATGAGTGGCATACTTGTCCCGAAGATGGTCGCATCAATGCATCGAATCCCTGTTCCGAGTACATGTTTTTAGATGATACAGCATGCAATTTAGCTTCCTTAAACTTAATGAAGTTTTATGATGAAAAAAAGAATAAAATAAAATTAGCGGACTATGAGCATGCCATCCGACTTTGGACAATTGTACTGGAAATCTCTGTTTTAATGGCACAATTTCCTTCACAAAAAATTGCAGAACTTTCTTACAAGTTTCGTACATTAGGCTTAGGTTATGCAAATATAGGAACTTTGCTGATGGTCTCCGGCATACCCTATCACTCTGCGCAAGCAAATGGGTTAACAGGTGCTTTAACCGCGATTTTAACAGGAGTGGCGTATCGCACTTCCGCAGAAATGGCAAAAGAGCTAGGATCTTTTCCTGGATACGAAAAAAACAAAAAACACATGCTTCGGGTCATTCGCAACCACAGACGAGCAGCCTACAATGCACCCGAGAGCGAATACGAAGGGTTATCCATTAAGCCAATGGGAATTAACCCGAAAACAGCGCCGGATTATTTGGTCAAAGCCGCTCAAAGGGCTTGGGACGAAGCTTTAGAAGCAGGAGAAAAATATGGCTATCGCAATGCACAAACAACGGTGATTGCACCAACGGGTACCATTGGACTAGTGATGGATTGTGATACCACAGGCATTGAGCCGGACTTTGCACTAGTTAAATTTAAGAAGTTAGCAGGTGGTGGATATTTTAAAATTATTAACCGATCTGTACCAATTGCACTGCGTAATTTAGGCTATACAGAGCAAGAAATTCAAGATATACAAAATTATATTTTAGGTGTACCGGATTTAGAAAAGTCCCCTTACATAAACAAGCAAACCCTTAAAGCTAAAGGTTTTACTGATGAAGTTTTATGATGAAAAAAAGAATAAAATAAAATTAGCGGACTATGAGCATGCCATCC
>RFJE01000430.1 GCA_003695005.1 Candidatus Hydrogenedentota bacterium
GCCTTGGTATGGGAAACGAGGTTTTGGCTGGATAAGTTATAAATTCTTTATGAAAACATCTACTGGTTGGGGTGGGAGTTTTGTACCCTATGATAGTGATTCCCAAGATTTAATTAGTGAAGTAGAAAATGAAAAAAAAGAACTTTCCCCTCCCAAAAAAGTAATTGCCTCGCAAGGAACGTTTTCAGATAAAATTGAAGTATCCTGGGATCCTGTTCCTGACGCGATAGCGTATGAGTTAGAAAGAAGCGAAGGTAATAATAAGGATTTTTATCGCATTGCTTATAGCAAAGAAACCAATTATGTGGATACGGCAGTCCAAGCCGGCTTGTCTTATCGCTATCGGGTCATTGCTATTGCGGGTGATTTAAAGTCTGATGCAAGCAAGTCGCCTATTGCCGAGGGTTATGCAGAAGAGGAGGACTTGCTAGTAGAGCCGGAACAGGTTACTGGTTTAACAGCGAAAGCTGAATCTTCTGGCAAAGTGCTTTTAGAATGGACAAAACAAGCAGCTGCCGATTACTATCAGGTAATTCGCTATATTCCAGCTCGAAATCGTTGGAAGTTTTTATCCCGTAAGATTCGCCAAGCCTCTTTTACAGATACGCATCCCATTCAAAATAGCCAAAATATTTACCGGGTGAGAGCTGTTGCTGGTGGCGAAAAAGGAGAATGGAGCGAAGCCGCTTCTGTTTATTTAGGGGGTAGCCAAACGCCGCCTTCGATTGTTACCGGTTTGGAAGCGAGTATGGGTGATTACAAAGACAAAATTGTAATACATTGGGATAAAGTTCCTGGCGCAGACTCTTATGTCCTATTTCGTTATAATTTTGACACAAAAAAATGGGATTCCCCGATTACAGTAACAAGCAATATTTACGAAGATAATGATCCAAAAATTAAAAGTGGCAAACAGTTTGCTTATACTGTCATTGCGAAAAACTCAGCGGGAGTAAGTCCAAAATATAGTGAATTTGCCTATGGATATGCAGACCCTTTCGCGAGTCGGGGGGGTAAAATTCCAGCACCAAAAAATGTAAAAGGTGGCCTAGACACCAAGACAAATGAAGTTTGGTTAAAGTGGGACAAAGTTAAGGATGCAGATTCCTATTATATTTTTCGGAAAAAAGACGGAGAGAAAAAGTTTCAGTTTATTGCCACGGCAACCACGAATCAATATAGATCTAAGTTCAAAGGTGAAGCAGGACAATTGTATTTTTATACAGTACGCAGTAAAGGCATGCTGACAGGCGAATCGCAAAATTCAAAGTTTGTTGCTATTTTTGTCAATGAAACCTTGCCAGTGATTCATCATCGTGTAGCTGGGGACGAAGGACTAGAAAAATTTTTAGGCAAATGGGAAGGAGTGTATTGGACACAGGATTTTAAACCAATCCCGATCAAAATTGAAATTAGCAAAAAGGGGACAAAGCCTTGGATTCAGTACACCATAGGAAATCAGCGGAAAGCAACAAAAGGAAGTTTTGCCAGTGGGGCAAGTGTAATTCGATCAAAAGACGTTGACTTATCTCTAGATCCAAATGTACAAGATATTTTGCATATTGAAGTGAAACGCGGAACTAAAATTGTTGCGAATTTAGGAAAAGCATCATGAAAAAAATAAGTCTTGTTATTGCTTTGTGTAGCATAATCATTACTTGCAAAAGTAAGGAAGTGAAAGGACAACAGATGGACAAGATTCCAGGGAGTTATGTATCACAACCCGTGAATTCTCCATTAGTAAAAGAAGCTTATGATTTCTTAAAAGCATATCTGCAAAAAGAAAAACCAGATATTCAGCTAGGCAAAGTTGTAGAAGCAGGTAGCCAGGTTGTAGCGGGTTATAATGTCCGACTTGTGTGTGAGTATACTGAAAATGGTTCCATAAAAAAACTTGAGGCCATCGTCTATACAAATGAGCGTGGTGAAAAAAGTATCTCTCACTTAAAGTGGTTATAATTTTTCCCCTTCACCGAGGATTGCTGTATCGCTGAGTTACATAGAAGCGAAATTTTTTTTGCCGATTGCCTGTTTTTTTTATATAATCAGTATAAACATAAAAAAGGCAGGTATCAGCAATGAAGCAAGAAGCCCTAGGAGAAGCGGAACTATCAAAAGATTATTGTTACCACACAAACGATTTCCCTTATGCTGAAAAATGTAGACACTGTTCGGGTTTTGAAGAAAAATTAGAACCAGCAATCAATAACTCTTTGTGGAAAGAAATTGCAGAAAGCGAAAAACACGAAATTATATGTAGCATTAGTCAATTTTTAGGCAATGACCCTTGTAAGCTTGCCGAAGCAGAAGAGATTTTTAACTCCATTAAATATGCCGTAGCGGAATATGTATTAAAATATGAATATAACCAACACCAAAAATTATCGCTCGACCTTACGCTTTGGCTAGAGCAGAAAAAATCTCCCCACCGATGTACCCAGTTGAATGAAGTCATTCAGACTTATTTAAAGTAATTCTTTAGGGAAGTGATTTAAATTTTTCCCACTCCTGCATGGCTTGTAATGCCTTGTCCACAGGAATCTTTTCCATGCAGTTAAAAAACTCGCATTTTTCTTTTAAGCAAACAATACAGTCTTTATCCACATTCGGTTGTAATAAAAAAGATTCTAGTTCTGGCTGAGGCTGAAACTCCAATGTGCGCCACCGATAAATGCTAGAAACATGATTCTTAGGGTAAAAGCCAATATGAGGAACTTGCAACAGGCCAGCCAGCTGCAGTGGACCGGATGAATTCCCAATGAATATTTCACTTTGCTTCATAAGCCGAGCTAGCTCAAAAAAAGAAAGGTTTGTTTTGGTTTCAATATGGTTTTTTTCTTCGGTCTTAAAAGAACGAGAAAATTTTTTAATGGCTTTTTCGTCTGCGGAATCTCCAATTAAAATAATTTTTTTATTTTTGCGAATGAGATCCCGAATCAGTTTTCGGAAATATTTTTCCGGCCAACTAAGAGCTGTTTGGTTTCTCTTAATAGGATGAATTAAAACAAACTTATTTTGCTTTTTCTTTCTAGATTTCGAGGTAACTTTTTTTTTGCCTTTTGTTTTTTTTGTCTCTGGAAACGTAGTTTCCACAGGTTCTGGAATTTCTACTTTTGGAAACTCAAACCGAGGTCGCAAACCTAAAACAGAAAGGTAGTGAATATTTAACATGTATTCCGGTAAATCGCTATATTTTCTAGAATCAAAATTCCACGCATTAAAGCGGTAAAACCACAACCTGCGAAAAGATCCAACTCGAATCGGGATGCCTGCCTTGGCTATTAACTTCGCCGATTCTTTTTCTGCATATAAAAAAATGGCAGCATCAAAGCGATAAGCCTTAATTTCTTCAAGTAACTCGCGCCGTTTTATGCGCAATTCTTTTTTAGGCATATTTTGAATATGTCTTTTGAGTAAAACCCCATCATCTAAAATACTGCCGTCAATTTGTGGCAACATAGGGATAAGCTTTTGGTTGTTCCTATGAATTAAAACATAAATCCGAGCACTAGGCAATTGCTTTCGAAGCGACGCAATAAAAGGCAAGCTGTGAATAAAATCACCTAGTCCATCATTTCGCACCACTAAAATCCGTGGATGTGATAAACGGTATTTTAAAATTTTCTTAATGCGCTTTGGACTCATCGTATATATTGTGTAATTTGATAAATTGGTAATAAAATAGCAGCCATGATTCCACCTACTAACACTCCCATAACAACAATTAACACTGGCTCTAAACTGGTCGTGAGTCCTTTGACAGCTGTATCAATCTCTCTGTCAAGAATATCTGCTACTTTAATAAGCATTTGTGGCAGCTTGTCTGTGGATTCCCCTGCTGCAATTAACCCCTTCGCCATTTGAGGTAACACTTCAGAAGATGAGAGTGCCTGCCGTATGCTTACGCCTTCTTTAATTTGAACAAGCCCTTCTTTTAGCTCCTGCCGAAATACCTCGTTGGTGATCGTATCCGTTACAATTTCCATTGCCGTAATTAAAGAAACATTAGACTCTAACAAAACCCCAAAATTTCTTGCAAACCGACTCGCTTGGATTTTTTTTAATAGCTTCCCAAAAAGAGGTAGTCGAAATAAAAGTTCATCTGTTTTAAGTTTACCAACTTCACTTTTTCGGTAGCGATACAACCCATAAAGGGCTGCTACAAGCAATAAAATTAAAAACGGCCATCCTGCTCGAATAAATTCCGAAGATGCAATGACAAACCTAGTGAGCAAAGGAAGCTCTCCTTTAAATTTAGCAAACATATTTTGGATTTGCGGTACTACGGAAGTTAACAAAAACAATACAACTCCAATGGACATGGCAAACATAAAAGAGGGATAAATTAAAGCTGTAATGGCTTTTGATTTTAATTCATAATTTTTTTCTTCTAATTCGGAAAGACGATTTAAGACAGTCTCGTAAGAACCCGTAGCTTCTCCTACTTGCACCATAGAAGAATACACAGGGGGAAAAATATCAGAATGATTTTTTAAGCCTTCCGAAAGCGAAGCCCCGCTAATAACTTCGTTTTTAATATCTAAAATAATTTTTTTTAAGTTCGGGTTTGATGTTTGCTCCCAAACATCTTGCAAGGCTTCATCAAGAGAAATTCCTGCCCCTAACAAAGTCCCTAGCTCTTTTGCAAACAAACCAATATCTTTTCGAGGAATTCTATAAATGAACTTGGCCAAAAAAGGGAAAAGCGTTCTATCCCGCTTTGCAATATCTTCTTGGATTTCTCGGATGTAAAGCCTTTGCTGTTGAAGCTTGCTGCGAGCCATGGCTAAATTAGCCGCTTCAATAACACCTTTTACTTCTTTTCCCGCAGAATCAAATGCTTTGTAAGAAAAAACCGGCATTATGTTACTCTCAAGGCTTCTTCAATCGAAGTAATACCTGCAAGAACTTTTTTTAAAGCAGCTTCGCGTAAGGTAACTAAACCTTTGGCTAGAGCTGCTTTTCGAAGAGCATCTAACCCAGGATTTGTTAAAATTAAGTGACGAGTTTCTTCGTCTAGCACAAAGAGCTCATAAACTCCCGTTCTACCATGATAGCCTGTATGCATGCACTCTTTACACCCGACTGCTGTAAAAACTGTTTTTCGCGCATTCCCTTTTAATGACTTTAGTCCTAATTTACGAAGCTCCGCAGCAGAAATGCTTGTTTTCTTTTTGCAATGTGGACAGAGAACACGGACAAGCCTTTGCGCCATAAAGGCCTGACAGGTTGATGTAATTAAGTACGGCTCAATATTCATATCTAAAAGACGAGTTACGCCCGATGGAGCATCATTCGTATGGAGTGTGGAAAAAACCAAGTGACCCGTTAAGGAAGCTTGGATGGCCACCCTTGCTGTTTCTTCGTCACGAATTTCACCAACCATAATAACATCCGGATCTTGTCGTAAGATGCTACGCAAGCCTTCGGCAAAGGTTAAGCCAATTTCGCTTTTTGCCTGTACTTGGGAAATCCCGTCTATTTGGTATTCTACAGGATCTTCCACTGTAATAATATTTCTACTCTCGTCGTTTAGTCTTGCAAGCGAAGCATATAACGTACTTGTTTTTCCTGATCCCGTTGGACCTGTAATTAAAATAATTCCATTTGGTAAATCGAGCAATTTTGTGTATGTATCATACACTTCTTTTTCAAAACCAATATTTTCTAGCTCATATTTGGTATCTGTCTTATTTAAAAGGCGCATAACTACACGCTCGCCATATTGCGTCGGAAGAGTAGAAACCCGAATATCAATATCTTTACCACCAAAGCGAATTTTAATGCGACCATCTTGTGGTAGACGATTTTCCGCAATGTTTAAATCTGCCATAATTTTAATCCGCGAAATAATTCCATTTTGGATACCCTTCGGCGGGGTAAGAACTTTGTGCAAAATACCATCGACACGGTAGCGAACAGATAACTCTTTTTCTTGCGGCTCAATATGAATATCCGAAGCTCGTTGCGAAACTGCATTTGTTAAAATCATATTGACCATGCGAATGATAGGCGCTTCATTCGCTAAATCCATGGAATCGCGCAAATCTTCTAAATCCTCGGTAAAGTCAAAGTTGTCTTCTAAATCAAGAGCTTCTTCCCCCCCTTTTTCAAAATGAGCATGGATAAAGCGTAAAATTTCGGATTCCGCAGCTAATGCTATTTTTAAATCATACCCTAACCACTGACTACGAAACTCATCTAAAAGATGAATTTTTGTTGGGTCACTAATGGCTACATATAAAAGATTTCCTTGCAAAGCATACGGAACAATTCTAGCTTTTTGTAAGAAAGGTAGTGAGATTTTTTCCGCAATTTTTTCGAGATTTTTTGGCTCTAATTTTTCGACTACCGGAAAACCAAATTGCTTTGATAGGGCTTGTAATAAATCGCTTTCGGAAATAAGGCCTTTTTTGTATAAAATTTCACCAATCCGTGCATCCGATTTTTCTTGTAGCTTTAATGCTTTTTCGAGACTTTCTTTATCGATGACGCCGGCTGATAAAAGCCACTCGCCAATTTTCTTTTTTTGCTTCATTTTAGTCGTTGTTCAAAACGCTTATTTTCCTCTTTCTGTAACTCAATAATTTCTTGTGTAATTTTATCAGCTACAGATTTCTTGGTTAAAATATGAGGGGTAATAAACACCAATAAATTTGTTTTTTGGATAACAGTAGAAGTTCGCTTAAACAAATAACCAAGAATTGGTAAATCCCCTAAGACAGGGATTTTCCGAACACTTTTTGTTTTTTTGGTAGAGACTAATCCACCAATGACAATAGTTTGGTTATCGGCTACTCGAATGACTGTTTTAATACTTCGTTTTTGAAAGGTTGGATTTAAGGTAACATCTTCGGTAGCACCACTAATTGATTTTACTTCTTGCAGCAAATTTAAAGTGATAGTGTCTTTATTGGAAATTTGAGGTGTAAATTTTAGTTTTACACCGGTTGGACGGTAATCAAATTGATTGACTGTGAATTGATCTGTACCGGTCCCACCACCAATGCGCTGTGCTGTTTGTACTGGCACATCCGAACCAACATCAATTTCTGCTTCTTGGTTATCGAGTGTTAAAATTTGTGGTGCAGAAATTACAGCAAAGTTTTGACGAGAGATGTTCGCATTTAGCAAAGCTAAAACATTGTTTGTTCCTTTCTCTAAAACTCCTAAAGAAAAGCCTAGTAGAGTATTGACTCCGGTTGTATTTCCGAAATTATCACCGGGGGTTAAGTCAATTACATTCGAAGATGCAATTAAGCCAGAATTAAATTGAGCTGTTCCATTTCCCGCAACCCAATCAATGCCAAATGAATTTACATCATCCGCAGTAACTTCTACAATGAGTACTTCTAAAAGGACCTGATCTCGCGGGGTATCTAATTTTTGAATCAGCCCCTTTACTAATTTCCATTCTTCTTCGTTTCCTATAAATATAATACTATTGCTTTCCTTATGCGCAACGACTTCAATATTCTTGCGCCTTTGTTGTTGGTTTGGTTGATTGGGTTTTACTTTTTTCTTTTTCTTACCTAAATTCGGTGGTAATGTTAATCTTTTTAAAGTAGCTTCCAGTTTATCTGCTTGCTGGTTTTCAAGCTCATACAAATGAAACTCTCCCCAAGAAGTCCCTTGGTCTTCGTCACGTGGCTTTTCTTCGAGAGATGGCTTGTCCACCTTATCAATAATCCGAATTAAACGGTTGATTTCTAAAGCTCCGCCTGTTAAAATTAAAGTATTTACTTCATCATAATCTACGACTTCGGTTTTTGTATTCGTTACGCGTTTTAATATGCCCGCTAATCTCGAAGGCTTGGTATGTTCAATTTCTACAATGGCCGTAATCACTTTATTTCGTTTGAGCCAATCGGGATCAATAGGACCTCGTCCAATGTGAATATCCTGCGCTTGCGCTACCGCATCTTTTAATGTAATGACCTTAAGCAAGTTTCCTTCGCGGACCACACCAAAGCCTTTTACAGCTAAAATACTGGTTAAGTATTGATATGCCCGACTAACGGGAATGCGCTTTGGCGAAATTACCGTAATATTTCCGCGAACCTTATCATCCGAAATGATATTTTTGCCAATAATCGCAGAAAAGGCCTTTAAGACATCCTGAATATCCTTATTGCGAAAATCAACCCGAAATGTTTTTTCTTTTTTCTTCCGTGCTTTGCTTAATTCTCTTTTAACTCGAGCACCCTCTTTCCCTTGAGCAAACATAGTTTGGCTCGAAGGCGGAAGCAAAAAACTAACTGCGATTAAAAATACAAATACTTTTACACGCATGCTTACTTCCATAGTCGAAAAAGCAATGTCACGGGCAACTAAAAATGTTTATAGCGATCAGCGATACGGCGAAACGCCGTATCGCTGAATCTAGATTCAAAAAAAGGGAAAAAAGGCCTGCTCGTGCTCAAACAGTCCTCGCTTAAGGCTGCGGAACTGCGCCGAGCAGGCCTTTTCCCCTTCACCGAGAATTGCTGCCGTATCGCTGACCGCCGTGCTAATATTTCGGTTTACAGCATGTTTTTAAGTTTTAGACTTGTTCTAAACTTTAGCGTAGTCCTTTGAAGGCTAGCGCTGTTAAAAGGAGCGATTATGAGCGAAAGCAAAAAAGTTTATGTAGAAAAGGACGATTGCACAAGTTGCTCTTTGTGTGCAGATACATTACCCCAGTACTTCCGTATGGATGATGACGATTTAGCGGAATCGCATAACAATGGCGAAAATATCAATGATGCCATTATTCCGCCGGAAGATATTGATAAAGTGCAAGAAGCCATTGATGATTGTCCAGGGGAATGTATCCACTGGAAAGAATAAATTAAAGAATAGCTTTGCCAAGATACTGAAAAATATTTGGCTGAAAAGTAATAAAATAATTTCCGCGGGTATCTTGGCGGATATGAATTAAATCTTTATTTTTAAAACGTAATAAAATGCTTTTTGTCTCTTGTGGATTAAAGCCTAAATTATCTTTGGTGTACTTTAAGAACCCCTCGAAAGGAACAAGCAAAAATGATTTACTTGCATCTTGCTGTCCATTGATTTGCCAATAAGCCCCTAGAGCTTTTAAAAGTCTTGTTTCTTTGCCAAGAGTTAAGAGTTCTTCAATTTGTTGGTCGGCTTTTTTTAGACGCTCACAAAGAGTTTTAATTAAATTGCGAGCAAATTCATGGTTGGTTTCGAGCATGTAATCAAAGGATGATTTATCAATTCTTAAAAGAAGAGATTTTTCCATAACTGTGGCTGTGGCACTTCGTTTTTGATCGGTAAATAAAGCCATCTCACCAAAAAAATCCCCGTCTTTTAAGGTGGCTAATACAGCTTCTGCATTTTTTGCTTTTTTTGAAATTTTTACTTTTCCGCTTTGGATAATGTACATCTCATTTCCAACATCATTTTCGCGAAAAACAACCGCCCCTTCGGGATACGTTCTACCAAATTTTTCTGTTAGATCTTTGCTCATGACTCTTCTAAATACTCTTTTGCTTTCTTTAAGGCGTCAATGAGTTCAGGGATTTTTTCTACACTGACTGCAATCCCTTTTTTAGATGGTAAGTATTGCCCCTCATCATTTAAAAACCAAGTTCGGATATTTAATAACTTCTTTCCTCGATATTCGCTAATTTCAACCCGTACAATTTCTTTACTGTTTTTTTGAAATTCATGTAACAAAATAGGATCCATAATATATTATCGGCACTTTTTTACGCCATGCTTAAAAAAGATGCGGAATAGGAAGCAAATTAAAAAATGAATTTTGAATTTCTTTCTGCACACGAGCAGTAATTTTAGCTTCCATGGAGTGTTTTATTTTCAAAAGCCAATTCGAGAAACTTGTATTCGTCTTATCTTGTAAGCGTATATAAAGAATCATTCCATTTTTGGAGTGACATAATTTATCAATTGTTCTTTGGATTTTATCTGCTAAAAGTTTTTTTGGCTGGTTTAACTTTAGCTTTCGAAATGTAATTTTTAGAAAAAGAGAGAGAATATCATCTTTTTTTTTCATATCGAAATCAAATGTGCCAGCAGCTTCTCGAATGGAGTTCGTCCTTATTTGTATAGACTGCAGAAAGTTGGATAGTGACGTCACTTTTCCGTTTACTTTGATATCCATATCATTAGCTTGTTTTGCAAGACCAAATGTTATTAAGCTATTTTTTGTACGCAAATTTTGTCTTGCACTTTTTTTATCTCGGACTAACATTATTTTTGCTTTGCCTTTTGCATGTAATTTTTTAAACACCAAATTGAAATCATGAATAAAAAATTCACTCTTTGATGTAAGATATTTTGAAGGGTTTTGCTGAAAAAAAGTAAACGCACTATGATAGCAAGGAAGTTTTATGAATGGATTTAAATTTAGGTTTACATGTTCAATTTCGTTTTTTAATGGTAGAGCATCCCAACGCTCTAAATAAGCACTGTAGTTAGACGCCACCAAAACAGGTTGATTGCATTTTTTTGGCTGCCAAAAAATTTGAGAGATTTTTATTCCCGAAGGCAGGATGGCCTGTACACCTTGCAATTTAATTTCTGCAGGCAGCTTTTTTTGAATTGTATAAGGAATAAAAAACCAATATAAAAAAATGGTTGTTATGATACCGCCCGCAATCAGAATTAGAATTCCATAAAACGGCCACTTGAGTTTTTTAATTACGTTATTTTTTTTCACTTTAACCTAGTAATTCTCACGAAAGGGCAAAAAGTCCTGCTGAACGCAGTTTCCGTCCCTGAATCCCTCACCTTTTTTACACAAAGGTAGAACAAGATTTGTTTTCTACTTAAATAGGAGCAATGCACGCCATTCATGTTACAAAACGTAAAAAAAGGTGAGGGATGAGGGATTTGAGCACGAGCAGGACTTTTTGCCATATTTTTAATTCGACATTAGCAATACGGCGAAACGCCGTATCGCTGACTTTAACCGGGTGGCCATGCAAAAGCACGTCCCCCTAGAAGATGCACATGCAAATGGAACACCGTTTGTCCCCCATTTTTACCAATGTTGTTTACAATACGATATCCTTCTTCGTCAATTTTTTCTTCTTTTGCAATATCGGCGGCTTTTTTCATGATTTTTCCAATTAATTCTTCGTGGCCGGCAATTTCGCGTAAAGACTCAATATGTTTTTTCGGGATAATTAAAATATGAGTTGGCGCCACAGGGAATTTATCGCGGAACGCTAAAATTTCATCATCTTCGTATACTTTATCTGATGGAATTTCGCCATTTACAATTTTACAAAACAAGCAGTCCATGAGCCTTTTTTACGGATGGATTTTCCCTGTAAAGAGCTTGTGCGCCAACCTCCTGTTGGCGCACAGGCTAATTCAGGAGTACATCACAAATAAAATCAACATCGGCGAGATCTAAACTTGGGTACAAGGGAAGAGTAATGCAACGCTGATAATACATGTCATTACTTGGAAAATGCGCAGACTGCGTTTGGTTTTTTACATAGCTCATTTCATAGAGGGGAATAAAATGCACAGAGAAACCAATATTTGCTTGGTTTAATTTTTGCATGGCATGATCACGAGAATAATTTTTCGGTAGCATAACAGGCATAATGTGATACGCATGATCAAAATTTTCTGGAAACGAAGCTTGTTGGAATTGAAAACCATGCGGACTTAAGCGATTTTGGTAATGCTCTGAAATGTCTTTTCTTTTTTGGTGGTTATTTTTTAAAAAAGGGAGCTGTGCTAATCCTAAGGCGGCATGGATGTCATTAAAGTTCATTTTGTATCCTAGATCGACAATATCATATTGCCATTTAGCATCGTGATAGCGGCGGTATGCATCTTTGCTCATGCCATGTAAAATAAGCTCTCGTGCTTTTTTCTCGTAAGCGGGATTTTGAAAAACTAAAGCCCCACCTTCGGCCGTAGTTAAATTTTTTGTAGCATAAAAGCTGTAGGCTGCAAAGTCGGCATAGAGATGAAGTGGCTTCCCATCAAAAGTACTTTCGAGGGCATGCGCATTATCTAAAATTAGGGTGATACGACGATCTTTACAAAAAGCAGAAAGCCATTTTAAGTTTACAGGCATTCCAGCGAAACTAACGGCTATAATGGCTTTTGTTTTTTGGTTACATTTTTTTTGTATTTCCTTAACAGAGATGTTCCAGTCATCGGGATGAATATCACATAAAACAGGGATATGACCTGCATGTAAAATAACTTCGTAAGTTGCAATAAAGGTATTCGTAGGCAGAAGTACCTCGGACTTTGGTGGAAGATCGGCTAGTTTTAAGGCAAGCAACAGAGCCGAGGTACAGGAGTTTACGCAAACAAGGTTTTCTGCTTGTAAGAAGTTCGCTAACTTCTTTTCCAATTCAATACTTAAAGGGCCATAGGTAAGCCAACCATTCTGTAATGCTTGATCCCAATAATGAAAGGTTTGTTCTTTTGGAATAAATGGCTTAAAAAAAGGGATGCTCATGCCGAAGGCACACGGACTTTTTTCGTTAATTGAAATACTTTATATGGATTGATTTTTTTCCGCCCCCGTCTTACTTCAAAGTGCAAGTGCGACCCTGTGGAAAGTCCTGTGCTCCCTACTTTTGCAATCCTTTGTCCTTTGCGCACAGCTTGGCCTTTTTTCACTAGAATTTTAGAGCAATGAGCATAAGCCGTTAAGTAATTTCCCCTATGTTTTAAAATCACTAAATTTCCATAAGAACCGCCGTTGCCAGCATATACTACAACACCGGACCCAGCAGCACGAATCGTGCTACCATAACGAGCTCCAATATCTAAACCCGTATGAAATTGTCTTTTTCCAGTAATTGGATTTTTTCTCCAGCCAAAGCGGCTTGTAATCCTTCCGCGAATAGGCCATTGGAATAACTTTCTTTTTACAAGCCGATAAATAGGTAAAGGTTTTGCTCCCGGAATAAATAATTTTTGCCGAATGCGAATGATATTGCTAGTAAGTTTGTTTTCTTCTCGAATTTTTTGCATATTTACTTTATACTTTTTCGCAATAGAAGATAATGTTTCTCCTTTTTTAACAATATGATACACCCCTGCTTTTTCCGGGATAAAAATTTTATCTCCAGGACGAATCATTCTTGTGGCTTTATCGGGGTTGGCCGAAGTAAGTGTGTAAAGTGGTAAGCCATATTTTCGTGCAATTCTCCAAAGAGATTCTCCTTTGTGAACAATGTGGAAGTGAGAAGAAGAATTCTTTTTTTGGCCAGTTGCATCAGCATCTTTTGTTTTTATATTAAGTTTTGCTTTTTCTTCGGGATTTTCAGTTTCCTGAACAGTATCTTGATCGGCATCCTCTTCTATACTTAGCTGATCTATAAGACGATTTTCTTCTTCTGCTAGTTCCGGCTGTTTGCTTAAGTTCGAGAAATAATTTTCAATGGCTTTATCTATTTCTTCACTATATACATCAATATCCTCGGA
>RFJE01000431.1 GCA_003695005.1 Candidatus Hydrogenedentota bacterium
AAAGAAGCCACTTCTAAAAAAACATTAGTAATTCGTCGAGCTTCTTTTTCACCGTCTGAAAAGTCCCTTATTAAAAAATTTGTAGGCAAAAAAAATGAGGAAATTGTCTACGATCCAACCGGAAATTTAAGCACCGTTGCTGCAGGAAATAAGCGTAGTTATGGAAAGTCTATTGTGGATTACTACGATTTTTCAAAAGCCGATTACATCTTATCGATTGGAGCAGACTTTTTAGGCACGTGGATTGCACCGGAAGCTTTTACAAAACAATTTAGCTCGCGCCGAGATCCAGATGGAAGAATGAACCGATTAGTAGTTGCCGAGCCAATAATGAGCTTAACCGGATCCAATGCCGATTCTCGCTTACCAATTCATGCAGGAAGCGAAATTCTTCTAGGCCTTACCTTAGCGCATGAGCTCATTGGAAGCTCTAACATTGCCAATAAAGCTCAAATTGCAAATGCCTTAAAAGATTATGCACCTGCGAAAACAGCGTCAAAAATTGGAATTACAGAAGCAGAAATTAAAAAGTTAGTTAAAGAGCTAAAAGCGAATCGCGGTAAGAGCCTTGTTGTAATGGGAGGCGCCAATGTACGTTATGGATCTTTTGGATCGGCACAAGTGGTAGCCAACTTATTAAATCAGCTTTTAGGAAATGAAGGAAAAACAGTAAGCGCACAAGCGCCGATTTTAGAAGAAAGTTTTTCTTCGCCCAAAGACATCCAAAAAGCTATCAGCGATTTAAAATCCGGGAAATACAAAACAGTTGTTATTGATAGAGCGAATCCTGTCTTTGATATGCCAAATTCAGGATGGGATGAAGCACTCAAAAGTGTAGAAAATGTGATTATTTTAGATTCTCATATTAGCGAAACAGTACAAGCTGTGCAAGAAAAAGCCATTGTGGCAGCCTTATCTCATGGACTCGAAAGTTGGAAAGATGCTTATGTAGGAGGAGTCTATACAGTAGCACAGCCTGTAATTCGGCCACTTTTTCAAACAAAAAGTGCCGGCGAGTTATGGACTCTCATTGCCGGAGAAAAAGAAGACTTTTATACTTATTTAAAAGAGCAAGTTGCACCAAAGTTTATTGGCACCTTTAGCGAAAAAGATTGGCATAAGACATTAGCAGAAGGTTATAAGGTTAAGCAAAAACCAGGAGCTTCTAACCGCACTTTCAAAGCAAGTGCACTTGATAAATTAAAAAAGATTGATCCGGAACAAAGCGAATACAAGCTTGTTATTTATGAGTCGGTTGGCTTAAGAGATGGTTATGGCGCCAATATTTCTTTCCGCCATGAATTGCCAGATCCTGTTACAAAAGTTTGTTGGGATAATGTAGCAGCCGTTTCGCCACAAGATGCCAAAAAGAATGGGTGGGAAACAGGATCCATGCTAGAAATTCAAGCAGGAGATAAAAAAATTACCTTGCCAGCCTTTATTCAACCTGGTGCAAAAGAAGGTACAATTGCCGTAGCTTTAGGTTTTGGTCACTCGGCTTTAGGGAAAGTAGCAAAAGGTGTAGGGCAAAATGTATATGCTTTAACAGATGGATATCAGTTATCGGGTATTCCTGTAACTGTAAAAGCTACAGGCGAAACATATAAAATTGCCACTACGCAAAGACACCATTCCATGCATGGTCGCGCATTAGCACAATTTGCTACTTTAGAAGAGTATAAAAAGAATCCAAAAGAAGCAGGGCATCACGAGCCACATTCACCCGGGAAAGGGCTTTATCCGGGCTATGAATACAAGACTTATCGCTGGGGCATGAGTATTGATCTTACCAAATGCACAGGCTGTTCGGCTTGTGTCACGGCTTGTTATAGTGAAAATAACATTCCTGCTGTGGGACGCGATGAAATCCGCGTCGGTCGTGAAATGAGCTGGATGCGAATTGACCGCTATTACGCTGGTAGCGAAGAGAATCCAATCACTA
The DNA here is from genome assembly GCA_003695005.1 of Candidatus Hydrogenedentota bacterium. Lineage (GTDB taxonomy): Bacteria > Spirochaetota > Leptospiria > Turneriellales > J094 > J094. Next base: position 1,943 of record RFJE01000431.1, read on the forward strand.
TTTTCCAGCCAGTCCTCTGTCAGCATTGCGAGAATGCACCTTGTGAAAATGTTTGTCCTGTGGCAGCCACTTCGCACAGTGATGAAGGTTTAAATGATATTGCCTATAACCGGTGTATTGGTACACGATATTGCCTAAATAACTGTCCGTACAAAGTAAGAAGATTTAACTGGTTTGAAAATTGGGAAGGTAAACTTCAAGATCCCGAGCAATATGCATTGAACCCCGATGTAACGGTGCGCTCACGGGGAGTGATTGAAAAGTGCTCTTTTTGTGTACAGAGAATTAATGCAGCTCGACAAAAAGCAAAGCTAGAAAATAGAACCATTGCTGACGGTGAGTTAAAGACAGCCTGTCAACAAGGTTGTCCGGCTGACGCCATTGTGTTTGGAGATCGCAATAATTATGGTCGAGAAAATGGTAAAAATGAGGTTATTGTACGCCATGAAAATCCGCGCACATACCAGCTCTTAAGTGAAATTAATACAAAGCCAATGGTTGATTACATGGTAAAAATAAGGAACGAGGGATAATTATGAGTGTAGAAGCAGCAAAGAATCCATATTCCGTAGGAAAAAGTTATTCGCAAATTGATGATGATATTTTAAAGCCAGTCGAAAGCTTCCCAACCAAACTTTGGTATATTGCCATTAGCATTACAGGAAGCTTAGCTTTAATGATGTTTATCATGATTGGCTATAGCTTTTATAAAGGTTTAGGTATATTAGGAATTAACAATCCTGTGGGCTGGGGTTTTTACATTGTAAACTTTGTATTTTGGATTGGTATTGGTCATGCGGGAACGCTAATTTCAGCCATTTTATATTTATTTAGGCAAAGATGGCGTACCACCATTAACCGTGCTGCGGAAGCGATGACCATTTTTGCTGTAATGACAGCTGGACTTTTCCCTGTAATTCACGTAGGACGGCCATGGTTTATCTTTTGGCCATTACCCTACCCTAATGAAAGAGGTCCTTTGTGGGTAAATTTTAAATCCCCGCTTCTATGGGACGTATTTGCTATTTCTACGTATTTTACTATTTCGCTTGTTTTTTGGTACATGGGGCTAGTGCCTGATTTAGCCATGATGCGAGATAGAGTAGAACGAATGCAAGCGAGTTCCCCGATTGGACGCTTCTTATTATCGATGAAAAAAGTAGTGATTCGAGCATTAGCCCTTGGATGGGTTGGTTCTGGTAGGACATGGACACACTATGAGAAAATGGTACTCATGCTAGCTGCTCTAGCAACCCCATTGGTATTATCTGTTCATACCATTGTATCTTTTGACTTTGCAACTTCGGTGATTCCTGGCTGGCATTCCACGATTTTCCCTCCTTACTTTGTGGATGGGGCGATTTATTCAGGATTTGCCATGGTGCTTACATTAATGATTATTACTCGGGAAGTTTTTAAATTAAAAGAGTACATAACATTAAAACATTTAGAAAACATGGGAAAAGTGATTTTAGTCACAGGATTGATTGTTTCCATGGCCTATACAACTGAGTTTATTATGGCAGCTTATTCTGGAGCTAAGTACGAGCAATATGTATTTTTAAATCGTTTGAAAGGGCCTTATGCATGGGCTTTTTGGACCATGTTTGCCTGTAATGTGGTATCACCACATTTTATGTGGTTTAAAAAGTTAAGAACAAATGTAAAATTCTTGTTCTTTATTTCTATTGTGGTTAATATTGGAATGTGGTTCGAGCGGTTTGTCATTATTATTACTTCCCTGCACAGGGATTATTTACCTTCTAGCTGGGATATGTATGTTCCCACTGTTTTTGATTATGGTATATTAATTGGAAGTTTTGGATTCTTTTTCACTCTGTACTTAATTTTTGTAAGGATGCTTCCATCGATTGCCATTGCCGAAGTAAAAGCAGACGAAGCTTCCGATCATTTAGCAAAAGGAATGGGACATTAAGGAGCAGAATATGGGACTGATACAAAAAATTAAAGAAGGATTATTTCGATACCAGGAAGCAGACCACGGCTATATTGCACGTTTTTCCGATGTGCATAAATTTTTAAAAGCAGTGGAAAATGCTCGAGACGCTGGAGTAAAGGAATTAGATACATTTACACCGTTTCCTATTCATGGATTAGAAAAAGCCATGGGAATAAAACGATCTTGGATTAACTTTTGGACCCTTGTGTTTGGTCTGTGTGGAGTAACAGCGGCTTTTTCGTTCATGGTATTTGTAGATGTCTTTAATTGGCCTATGAATATTGGCGGAAAACCTCACTTTGCATGGCCTGCTTACATTCCTATTAGTTTTGAGCTTACAGTTTTATTTGGTGGTTTAGGCACTGTGGGAGCATTAATTTATTTAGGACGACTAGGTAAAATCAATAGGCCATTACCGGCTCGAGGAGTTACTTCCGACACAATGGCACTTTGGGTTGGGGATAACATTGGAAAAGAAAAGTTTGATTCTATAGTAGCTGGATTAGCAGATGAGACTTTTGAGATTCAACAAGGAGAGAACGAGTGATGAAAAGGATTAGCAAACTAGGAATTGGAATCAGCATCATTACATTAAGTTTATTTTCTGCAAATTGTCGGAACTATCACTATTTTATGGATATGCATATCAGTCCTGCAATTGATACCCAAGAGGAAGATGTGCTTGGTAAGCGAATGGGGAATCGATTGTTGCCAGAGCACACTGTTTTATACAAAAAGCCGTACATGCCATTAAAGCCAGGTGATATTGAATACTATAACCAAATTATGGATAAATTAAAAAGTCCTTTGCCAAAAACACAAAAAGTGTTTGCATTAGGAAAACAAAAATTTCGTATTTATTGTTCACCCTGCCATGGAATGGAAGGCAAGGGAGATGGACCTGTAAAAAAGAAATTTGTTATTATTCGCAACATTGTTCCTTTAAAAAAAGGCGAAGATTTTGCATTAGCCAATAAACCGGAAGGGTATTTTTTCCAAGTTATTTATGGTGGTTTTGGTGCCATGAGAGGTTATTATTCTCAAATGACATCAGAAGAAATGTGGGCAGTTGCTCGTTATGTAAAATATTTACAAAAACAAGCTATGAAATAAAAGGAAGTAAAGGATAGGATTATGGAAAAGTTTCAGTTACCATCAAAACTTAAAAATTTGTACATCGGACTTGCAGCCGTTGGGCTTATTTCTCTAGCGGTGGGATTTGTTGTTCAGCCAGATAGAGCATGGGCTGGCTTATTGGTCTTTGCATTTTTCTTGTTAATGCTCGGGCTTAGCGGTGGATTTTTTACTTCCTTGCAATTTGTATCCGGAGCAAATTGGTTTGTAGTCATGCGCAATGTCCCTGTTGGTCTTATGAATGTTTCTGCCATTGCTCTTCTTCTACTGATTGGGGTCATTGCAGGATCTCATTCTCTTTATGAGTGGACTCACCATGAAGTCGTACAAAATGATAAGTTACTTCTTTATAAGAGCTTTTACTTAAATCTTCCTTTCTTTATTTCTCGAACCGTATTTTATGTGGTTCTTTTAGGTGGGATTTGGTTTTTTATGCGAAAAATGATGAAAAAGCTCGACGAAACAAAAGATTACCAATATAAAGACAAACTGATTCGTTTAAGTG
>RFJE01000051.1 GCA_003695005.1 Candidatus Hydrogenedentota bacterium
GCTCGCGGGCAGGCTCTGCCCGATTGGGTACTTCCGCGCTACGCGACGTACATGGATGTACTAGTGCCGAGCCAGACAGGATGTCGAAAGCGAGGCCTCACTAACGTATCGCTCCGCTTGGTCGTCGCGGGCGCATGGAGGCGCAGGAGCGACCTACCCCCCATACGGGAGAGCTACAAAATAGTACAATGCACAGCAGGTACAATGCTCATTATTACTGCATTTGACACTTAGAGGGAAAGATTCAGCGCTTAAGGGTTGGAGGGACATGGATGTTCCCGTCAAGCCTCGCTTACGAGAAATTACTGATCCTTAAAAGACTTGACACCGTGTTTCTTATTTGTATTTTTTTAAAAAAGTAAAAGGATAGGATATGAAGGCTAAAGTTGTAATTTTTTATAATCCACGTTGCCGGAAATCAAGGGAGGCCTTGCAAATTATCCGCGAAAAAGGCATTGAGCCCGAAATTCGAGAGTACCTAAAGGATCCACCTACACAACAAGAGCTTGCAGAAATTTTGCGCAAGATGGGGAAACGACCTCGGGATATTTTTCGCAAATCCGAGCCTTTGTATAAAGATTTAGGCTTAAAAAATAAAGATTTAAGTGATGAAGAATTATTAGATTATTTAGTACAATATCCTATTTTAATTGAGCGGCCTATTGTGATTAAAGGTCAGCGTGCTGTTTTAGGTCGTCCCCCGGAAGATGTAAGGAAAATTTTGTGACTTGTTCCCGATACATTCTTGCTTTCTTATGGATTTTTAGTAGTAGTTTTTGTCGGGGTACGTTAGCATCTTTACAGGAGCCAACTTGTAAGGATGCAAAAGTACCACCCGAGATGTCCTGCATCCCCGGCGGCACATTTATTCGTGGAAGTAACTTATTAGTTAAAAAGTTAGATACAGGAAAACTTGTTCGTGATGAAGCCCCGCCTGCTAAAATTTATGTAAGCGCTTTTTTAATGGATAAAAAAGAAGTTAGTTTAAAGGAATTTCAAGAATGCCAAAAGGCGGGAAAGTGTCGAAAGAGTGCTAGACCAAATTATTTATGGGCCCGGAGAAATCCGAATGGTCCGATGCTAGGAGTGAGTTGGTATGATGCACAAGATTACTGTCACTATCGTGGGAAAAGGTTGCCCACAGAAGCAGAATGGGAGAAGGCTGCTCGAGGCCCTAATGGGGACATGTATCCTTGGGGCAATGAAAAGCCTACTTGTAAATTAGCAATTATTAAAGAAAACGGGAAACGAGGTTGTGGGACCGGCATTACTCATGATGTAGGTGCTCGTGGGCCTTTTCGTTATGGTTTATACGATATGGCAGGGAATGCTCACGAATGGGTGGCCGATTGGTACAGTGAAAGTTATGAAAAATGTGGTAAGGCTTGTTTTAAAAAAAATCCCAAAGGACCTTGTGATGGAAAAGAGCCTTGCCCGGGCTATCACGAAAAAGTGGTAAAAGGTGGATCTTGGTATTGGGAATGGGATAAAGCAAGAGCGAGTTGGCGTAGACCACATGATCCACATAATAGTCCAAGATACCATCACTTTGGTTTTCGCTGTGCAAAAGATATTCAATAATCTATTCTTCAGTGATTCATGGTGTTTCCAAGAGACGTTCTATTAATCTTTAAAATTCCCCTACTACTTTTAACGCCGCACAAACTTTGTCTACTTCCTCTTGTGTAAGAGCGTGGGTAGGGGATAGACGAACGATCCCTTCCGGTGGCAAAAAACGAAACTCTCCCTGATTTGTATTATTTACTTTTTCCCATGGAATTTGAAAATGCCAAGGAGAGCAATGGTAGCCATAACGTAGAATGAGATTGAATTCTTGCTCTAAAATATAGCCAACTTCCGATGCTGGTAAATTTTTGTGGTAAAAAGAAACAATACCTGAAGGTTGTTCTTTAGGTGGTGCACTTACAGGAATAAGTTTTTCTGTGCTTTCGATAGCATCATAAATTTTTGCAGCATAATTTTCTCGAGCTTGGGCTTCTTCTTGGTATGCAGGCAGTCCACGCTTTAAAGCAGCATGCAAGCCAATTAAAGAAAGTAGAGGGTATGTACCGGCTTCTAAACGATAGGGCAGTTTTTCAGGCATGTGGATATTGGCACTATCAAAGCCTGTTCCGCCATAAACAAAAGGTTTTAACTTTAATGTTTGAGGCACGATCAAAAATCCAAGAGAAGGAGGAGCCAACAATGCCTTATGTGCACTAAAAAAATAAATCGTTCTTTCCGGTGCAAAGGGAAGAGATCTTAAGTCTGTTTTGCCTACATACTGCGAGGCATCTGCTAAAATCCAGCGCATGCTAGATGCCTTTTGCCAACTTGCAATTTCATCTATATTTTTTAATTGCCAACCTGTTACATTGCAAGTTAGCGTAAGACATAAAAGTGCTTCTGCTGCATTCGGTGGAAGATCTAACAAACCATTTTCTCTTTTAAGCACAATCCGGCTTGTCTTCCTTACGAATGCAGGGCGAATGACACTATTATGCAAAAACTGATCGAGAAAAAGAGGAATGGATTGGTTTTCCTTAAATTTTTGTAGAAAAATGTTTGCAGCATACGTAGCATTTGGTGTAATAATGGGAATATGATCAATCCCTAGAAATTCTTGTAAATCTTGTCGAAATTCTTCGAGAGAAAAAGCATGGCTACTTCGCCCCGGACTACCAATTGGATTTTTATTATATTCTTCTAATGCTAGTATTGTTTCCTTGGCAAAAGGCCAGCTTAATGCTGCAAAATCTAAATAAAGCATTCTGATAGAACTTCTTCCATTTGTATAGCGTCAAGTTTTATTCATGATTCTCATTGACAGTCCTAAAACACTTTAAACCATACCCTTATGAAATATGATGTGATTGTAATTGGAAGTGGAATTGGAGGACTTTGTATTGCAAGTTTGCTAGCACAGGAAGCAAAAAAGAAAGTGCTTATTTTAGAGCGCCATTGGCAGTTAGGTGGTTTTACGCATACTTTTAAGCGCAAGCGAAAATATGAGTGGGACGTGGGAGTGCACTATATTGGCGGAGTTGGAGAAGGGGAGCAGCTGCGCCGCGTGTATGATAAAATAACCTTAGGGAAATTAAAATGGCAAAAAATGCCAAACCCTTACGATGTCTTTGATTATCCAGATATGAGTTTTGCTGTACCTGATGGAGCAAAACCTTTTATGGAAAAATTAGTAAGTACATTCCCGCAAGAAGAAAAGGCAATCCGAAAATATTTTAAAGATTTAAAAAGAGCAATGAAGTGGTATCAATTAAACGAAGCCATAAAAGGAGCGCCGTTGCCTTTTAAACCTTTTTTAAAACTTATGCAAGGAAGTTCCCAATTTGCCTTACAAACATTGCACCAATATTTGGACAATCACTTTCAGGATGTAAAATTAAAAGCTATTTTAGCGTCTCAATGGGGAGATTATGGTTTGCCACCGAAGTTAGTGCCTTTTGTAATGCATGCCATTTTAGTTTTGCATTACATAAACGGTGCTTATTATCCTGTGGGGGGAGCTGCGAAAATTGCAGAATATGCTCTAGATCCTATTCATAAAGCCGGCGGAGAAGCGTTGACAAATGCAGAAGTAAAAGAAATTTTGTTTGATGAAAAAAAGAAACGTGCCGTTGGGGTTAGGGTGTATCACACTCGCAAAAAAGAAGAAGAAAAATTTTATGCACCGCTGATTATTTCTAATGCCGGAGCCTATATTACCTATACACAGCTCATACCAAACAATATGCATCCTTGGCAGCAAGCCATTTTAGATTTTGTTCAACGAAATCCAACCACAGGTCATATTAGTGTTTATCTAGGGCTCAAGGATTCGCCGGAAAAACTTGGTATTCAGGGAGAAAATCATTGGATTTACCAACAATATAATCACAACGAAGCGTTTGAAAAACAAAAAAGGTGGACGGGAGATACGCCACCGGCCGTAGTGTATGCATCTTTCCCTTCTCTTAAAAATCCCGAGGCAGAAGCACATACGGCAGAGCTCATTACCTTTGCTACTTGGGAAACATTTGAAAAATGGAAAGATTTGCCCTGGCGAAAACGAGGCAGCGATTACGAAACATTAAAAGAAAAAATGACAAAGCAAATGGTACAAGTAGTCGACAGGAAATTCCCTGGCTTTAGCAAGCTCATTGACTACCAAGAAACATCTACACCATTAAGCACTCATACCATGACGGCTCATTACAAAGGAACTATTTATGGTTTGCCTGCGGTACCGGAAAGGTTCGATTTATCGAAATCGCCTTGGTGCGCGCCAAAAACACCTTTTAAAGGACTTTACTTAACCGGCACGGATGTGGCTGGTTTAGGGGTTTCCGGCGCGTTAATGGGAGGCGTAGAAACAGCCATAGCCTTATTAGGACCACGACCATCTCTTTTGCGCCTTTTATGAAAGGAAAAGTCTTTCTAGTAGGTGCGGGTCCCGGAGACCCATCACTACTGACCATAAAAGCACTTACCTTACTCCAAAAAGCTGACGTTGTTTTATACGACAGTTTAGTATCACCGGAAGTTTTAGAGTTTTGCCCGACACATTGCCAAAAAGTGCATGTTGGAAAACGGAAAGGTCAGCATTCCAAATCTCAAAACGAGATTAATGAAATGATGATTGCCTTTGCACAAAAGTATAAAACTGTTATTCGACTCAAAGGGGGAGACCCGCTTATACTAGGAAGATCCGGCGAAGAACTATCTGCTTTACGAGAAGCGAATATTGAAGCAGAAATTGTGCCCGGGGTTACTGCAGCTTCGGCAGCAGCATCTGCTTTGCAAATTCCACTTACACACCGGCATTTAGGACAGGGTGCTATATTTTTATCGGGATACAGTAAAGAAAACCCGAACCAAGATGGCTTGCCGGATTATGACTGGGAAGCTCTTGTTAAAAATCGATTCACCCTTGTATTTTACATGGGATTGACGAACGCAGATAGAATTGCTGAGAAGCTAATAGCAGCGGGAATGCCCCAAGAGACACCAGCTTGCTTTATGAGTCATTTAACATTACCGGGGGAAAGGTTTTATTTTGCGTCTTTAAAGAATGTAAAAGAAGTCCTAGAAAAAGAAAAGCCAAAATTCCCGGCTCTTTTTCTTGTCGGAGATATTTTACAGCTTTCAAGAATTACACAAAAAAGTACACAGGAGACAAAAAACGCTGTTATGTTGCTATTTCATGGCAGCAAACAAAAATCAAACGAACCGGAAAGTTTAAAAACATTTTTAGAAAACACTCTCATGCTACGAACAGAATATGGTTTTATAGGCGGTGATTTTCAACCAAATTGGGAAGAAAGTTTTTCTACCCTTCTCGCTCAAAAGCCAAATAGGATTTTTGTCATTCCTTTTTTCCTTTTGCCGGGGAAACATTTAAATAAAGATGTCCCTGAAATTATTAAAAAAATGAAAGAAAAAACAAATGCGGAAATTACTTTACATGCACAAGAATCTTTGCTATCTGTAATCAAGCCCCTTGCATGGGAGTGGGTACGGCAATGGCAAAACGAATCATAACTTTTTCTGTTTTTCTTTTCATTAGTTTTTGTGGTAGTGCCGAAAAAAAAACCGAAGAGCCAGCGGATACATTAACACAAACTCTGCATGCCATTGATGGGGAAGAAGTAATTCCACAAAAGTATAAAGTCATTTATGTGCACCTTTTTCGCAATCGTAGCTTTAAATCGGATTTTGTGAGTCGATTAAAAGAAAAAATTGAAGATGAGTTTCGTAAAGATGGTCGGCTCGTGGTAGCAGAAGACAAGCATAAAGCAGATTTATGGATGTATGGTACCATTGAAAGTTATATTCGCGTACCAACAGACTATGATGAATTTGGCAAACCAACCCGCATGCGGCTTGCCCTTGTTGTGTCATTTCGACTTCATGATCCGAATAATTCCGACGATCCGGTTGTATTAGATACAAGGATTGTTCGTTTTGATACAGGGTGGAATCAGCGTGTTCCCCCGTTTGAATCGGAATTTACTGCAGAAGAAAGATTATTGCAAGGGTTAGCTCGCCGAATTGTGTACACTTCTTTTGAAGGCTGGTACACCGAGCTAAAAAACGAAGTGGAGCTTGGCTATGAAAAAGATGACCGCAAAGAAATTACTGATCCAAGAACCGTGGGACGAGGTCTATCCCGCAAAGAGCGAGAAAAACTATTAAAAGAAAAATACAAAATTAAAGGGGAGAAGAAAAAAGTAAATCCGGATGACCCGTATTTTAAGTAGTGTGCAACAGTTTTAATCGGCAAGAAAAATGGTACTCCGAGCAGGAAAAACTCTTTTTTTGCTTTTGCTAATTCCAAATATACTCATAGCCAAACCACAGAAAGCTTTAAAAAAAATTATTTTTTTAGATTTTTATAACCAAAACGCCGATCCGAATTACCGGTGGCTCGAGACCAACATTTCCGAAAATTTACATGAGATGGCCAAAAAGAAATACCGTTATATAAAAATTTCTAAAGAAAAGTGGCAACAAACAGCCCGGAAACTCGGTTTTCAACCAAAAGATTTTATTAACATCAAAAAACTCTCTTTATTGGGAAAAAATTTAGGGGCTCATGGGATTGTTTTTGGGCATTTTTATGTCAACTCCAACAACCAAATGAAGATTTCCGGTAAAATTTTATCTGTTCTCGAC
>RFJE01000052.1 GCA_003695005.1 Candidatus Hydrogenedentota bacterium
TCGTTAAAATAAAAAAGATAAGTACAAAAATGGCAGGAATAAAGTAAAGTACATTATCACTTAAATGAATATGCAAGAAAGGTCCAAACAAGTAACTTAATCCAGGAACTCCTAATGCTAACACAGCAGCAAAACCTAAAAAGTCTCGAACCCAGGGTCGATTTGCAAAAGCAACCCGCTCGGAAGAAATTTCTTTTTTTCGAAAATAAAACAAAGCTGATAACAACGAATAAACAAAAGTAGTAAAATGAGAATATCCTAAAATTTTAAAAGCGAACTGCTCTTCTACAAGAGTTTTTGGATTTAAGAGCAGCCCAAGTCCAAAAGCAGCAATAAATAAAAGAACAAGTAAACTTTTAGCAATTCGTTTCCCATAAATGGCACGAAACATGTATAAAAAAGTTACATTTGAAAGAAGAGCAACTGGATAAAATACATTGCCCATTCGATCGTTCAAAAGAAAATCTAAAAAGAGCAAATAATACAAGCACAGATTAAACGAAAAAATAATATAAGCTTTTTCTAACCGACGAATTCGTGCCATGTTCATTAAAATCCAGGCACTAAAAAATAAAATAAGAATCGCAGCTAAATGAGGCGAAATACTATTTAAAGCGATTTCCCAGGAAAACGAACTCTCGGAAGGATTGTACAAATAACTAAAATAGCGAACGCTTTCGGGTAAATCCGGCCAAATCGGAAGTACTAACAGCCCATGAGATGAGGTTAAAATTGCATACGGCTCATTTTGAGTATATTGTATAAAGTCGAAAACAATTCCTGCAAAAAGAACACTAAAGAAAAGTGGTAAAATGAAGACTCGAAAAATTTTCAAGCGATAACCTTTTCTTTTGATTTGGATTCTTTTTTAGCCACGGTTAGTAAATTGCATCGTACTAAAGGGATCGATCTTAAAGCAAATATCAGCTGCCTAGGGTTGAGAATTTCTGTGAATTTTGTGGTCCGAAAATCCGGATGGCCTAAATAAGGATTTTTCCTTAACTTAATCTCCTTGTCATCAGCCCATACCGTTAAACTTTCTCCAAAAGGTAATATTTTCCAACTTGTTTTTTTTACTTCGACTAAAAAACCCTCGATCTGAAAACTCCCTCCTTCACTCTGTACAAGACATTTTTGCATGAGCCTAGCAAACTCCCGAAAAGAAACCTCACTTCTTGAAAAAGCTAAAAAGTATCCCTGTGCAGCAAATAGCTGTAAAGCAGCTGATCGGTGAGAAGAATGCGGCAAACGAGCTAAAATAAAAATTTCTCTTTGGCTGTCTTGATCCTGATCTTTTTCCGAAAAAACTTTTCCCCTGGCCGAACTTTCGAACAAAGCCGGAAAGAACTTTTGTGCCCAACCACTGCGGATGGTATGAATATGATATTGCGATGTCCGAAATTCTAAATCAGTACTTAAATAATTTTCAATCCTTTTTGCCGTGGAAAACTCCTGACGAATTAATCGGGATCGGGGAATCCGTGTTCTTAAAATATCATTTTCCATAATAAGGCCGATTTTTCGAGCAACGGCTTCCGCAGCTGTCATTGCAAAAGAATCTAGTTTAACAGGAAAACCTAGAAAACCTAATATGACATCTCGATACACAATAGGAACTACACAAAAAACATCCTTGTCCTCTAAATATTCTCGAATGTTTCCAGGGTATTCCTCACTATTCCGAGCCCAAGGATAAACTTTCATACTCATAAAAAACTCATCCATTTCAGGCTTACGAAAAGCAATCCACTTAAAACGGCCACTTTCATTCATCAACATCATTTTTTGTTCAGGAATATATTGGATAAACTTTAAACCTGGAAGCTTCCAGGCTTTTACAAGCTTTTGTAAAAACTTTGGCACATCTTTCATTTTATTAATTTTCGAAATATTTTTCTCGACAGATAGCACTTGCCAACGAGCAGCATAATGCCTACGTGTAAACCAAAGCTTAAATACTATATCCCTCAAGGGAATCGCAATAAAAATATATACCCCTAAAAAGGCCAAGGTAAGCAAAGTAACAGAACTCTCTATTTTTTGCAATACAATCCAAGCTAAAAAAAGCCAAAAAATATTGTATACAAATGAAAGAATGATACTCCAAAATAAAAAAGCATTCCTCCGAATCATCAAAAACATCTATGCCTTTTTAGTATCATGAGCACAGACGTCAACCGCTTGCCAGCGATACGGCGAAACGCCGTATCGCTCAAATCGAATTAAAAATAGGACAAAAAGGCCTGCTTGAGAAAAAATTGCAATATTATGTCGGATTATAGACATTTTTTACCCTTTTTTGAAATTTTATTCGAAGTAATGTCTCAAAAAGACGTCGAATTTCCGTTCGTACCCAAAGGGCAGGCCCCGAAATTCGACGGAGGCTCTGCCCGATGGGGTACCGCTCGCCCACCTCCGTATCGCTCGCTCGGGCCAAAAACACCCCCCTTTTGGTATTATAGGGTAGAAACTACTTTAAGGAGGACATTATGGCAAAAATATATGAACAATACTGCAAAGACAAAAAAAGCAAGCATCCAAGCAATGCTAAAAACAACCGTAAACGAGCTACACTAAAAATTAAAATTGCAAGGTATGCATACCTACAAAAAGAAATTTTAGAAAAAAAAGCAAAAGGTGAACGATAACTCACCTTACGTGCCAATGTCGAAATCTAGCATGACCCTCCCTAACTTCACCGCGGGCCGACTCAAGTACTACACAATCGAGGCTTGGCGGGAACATCCTTGTACCGCGAGGGTTGGCTTAAGTTTCCGCCAACCCTCAATCAAGCTGCGGAAAGCAGGACTCGCTGTAAATGAAACTGACCTAATTTTAGCCTGTATATTTAGGCTGCTGCCAAAACTCAAAGCAAACAGCCGCACCCATGAGCAAAATCACCAATATAATGATAAGCGGTACACTTATGCCACCGTGTATACTTACTGTAAGCAAGAGCTGTGGAATTATATTCAGACGAAGTCGCGCAATCTGATCCCTCACCTTTTTTTACGTTTTATAATGTCTAGATAGTGCGCATTACATATGATTAAGTGGGAAATAGAATTATATCTTCCCCTACCGTAAAAAAAGGTCAGGGACTCCGGCTTCTAGAACTCACACTATTTACCACGTTACAATTTTCTCACAGGCAAGCTCTGCGTAAAGCAAAATCAGCAAATGTAGATTTTTGGCGGGAACATCCATGTCCCGCCAAGCCTCACTTAAAAACATCCACAACCATTTTCTTGACAATGTAAAGAGAATATGAAAGATTATCCTAAATGTCTGCACAGGCTGATATATTAGAAGTCAATCGTTCTGTTATTGCTGCACTCGAGAAGCACAATAAGATTGAGCTAGAATTTGCTTTTTTTGACAAAGCTGTTCGCAATCGTATTTTAGTAATTTTATCCGGACTTTTTACACGCCAGAAACAAGAGTTTCTAGTCCAAACTATCCAAAAGTTTGCCTCGGAACTCATTATCAATGCAGAGAAAGCAAATATGAAGCGTGTATTTTTGCAAAAAGAGAATTTAGATATTTCCAATCCTCAGGAATATGCAAAAGGATTAAAACGTTTTCGGGAAGAAGTATTGCAGAATAAACCAATTTACCAAAAAGCTTTGTTAGATTCACCTTATACAATTATTTTTTCTGCAGAAAAACTAGAAAATGGCTCTAAGATTGCTGTGGAAAATAATGCAGGTATTACAGAGCAAGAGATGCGACTTGTGCAAAGAAGAATTCGTCTAGCAAAAGCTTTTACAGACCTAGATGAAATTTTTGAACAAGAAGAAGAGACACAAGAAGGTGCAGGACTTGGTCTTTTGCTGATTTTAATGGTCTTAAAAAATATAGGCATTCCTATTGATAATTTTAAATTTAAACCGGCTCGCGATAAATGTCGGTTTGAACTTTTTATCCCACAAAACCTTGTTCGTCCAGATCACATTGAGGCAATTATTCAAGATTTAGAAAAAGAAATTGAGCTGATACCGACCTTTCCACAAAATATCCAAGAAGTGATTCAAATTTGCGAAGATCCGGAAGCTGGTGTTTCTGATGTTACCAAAAAAATTGAAGCCGATCCTGCATTAGCTTCTCAGCTATTAAAGTTAGCTAATTCTGCCTTATATGCAGGTAGCAGTAAAGTGACTTCTCTTGCTCAGGCAGCAGCAAGAGCAGGACTCAATGCCATTCGGGATATGGCTGTGGCACTTTCTGCAAAAAAGATTATAGAATCTCGGTATAAGGTTTTTCAGGATTTTTGGAAACATGCAAACCAAACGGCTTTTTATGCAAAACAACTTGCCGATCACTTAGGGCGAAAAGAACAAGCAGAAAGCATGTATATTAGTGGCTTATTACATGATTTAGGCAAAATTATTTTGCAAGCCGTGGAGCCAGAAAGTTCGGAAAAAATCATTAAGCGAGAAAGACCGGATCTAAAAATTAATACGAGCATACTAGAAGAAGTACAACTTGGAATTTCTCATAGTCAGGTAGGAGCCAAAATAGCCATGCACTGGCATTTTCCAGAAGAGCTTGTTAGTGCCATTGATCACCATCATTACCCTGCTGCTGCCCCCGAAGAGTATCGATTTGCTGCTTCCCTTGTTCATTTAGCAGATAGCTTAGCACGAATAGATGATAAGCAAAAGACATACTACCAAATCGATACCTTTGCATTAGATATGTTAAACATACAATCGATGCGAGAATTAGAAATTTTGCATGAAAAGCTGAAAAAAAATTGGATTCAATTTACCGTTTAAAATTAAAAGTTTTTTTTATCAGTCTTTTACTGTTATGGGCTTTTGTATCCTACCTTTACCCTACTGAATTTTTTTTATTTTTAAACAAAAATGTACCTGTCTTTTTGCAGTCTTTCTTTTTACTGTTAACTTCCCTAGCAGATGCTTTTTTTGCTATTTTAATTTTAATTTTATATAGAAGAAGACGTCCGGGCAAACTTTTTCCAACTCTCATTGCCTTAGGGGTTTCTGCTCTCCTTGTCCAACTGTTAAAATCTTACTTTCATACTCCAAGGCCGGCCGCTGCCATCGATGAAGAATTTAATATCCTTGGGATGGCGCTTTATACCCGAAGTTTTCCTTCTGGCCATTCAGCCACAGCCATGGTTTTAGCAAGGTTTTTAGCAGATAAGCAAGAAGGACTAACTCGCTTTTTTTATCTCGCTATGGGAGTTTTGATGGCAATCAGTCGGGTGGTTGTAGGGGCACATTTCCCGCTAGACATTCTAGTTGGTGGACTCATTGGTTATTTTATCGCAGATTTTATCTTAAGTCGTTCCTATCGCAGTCCTTTATTTAGTGTGTATCATAGAGGAAGGATTTGGGATGTTTTAGGCCTTGTTTGGATTTATGTTTATTTTCGCTTTTATCACGAAAAAACGGAAGAGCTCTTATGGTTACTGAATCCACTTGCTATTGGCATTGCTTGTTTTTTAATCATGCGGATTTGGTATTTATCCGGACGAAAAACAAAAGTGATTTTAGCTATTCTTCTTTTGAGCGTTGCTTTGCTGTTCAAGTGGATTGTGTATGTCGAACATTTAGCAATTCACCAGGCAAAAGTTTTGTTGAATTTACAGAAGATTGAAAATGTAAAGTCGATATCACCACAAGCAAAAGAAAAGCTGATATGGATTCAAAAAGTAAAGAAGTTTGCCATTTCTAAATATGGTCTTAAGGAATCAAAGAGTTTTCGCTATTTTGTAAAAATTCCTCGCAAAGCACTTGGGTGGAATTTAACAGTCGCTTATCCGTTAAAGCTAGAAGCAAAAGCATTTTATTTCCCGTTTATTGGTAAGTTTGCATATCTTGGTTTTTTTGATAAGGCCTTGCTTTTAAAATGGAAGGAAAACTACCAACAACAATACTATGATACTTGTGTCTCTCAGATTGCTGCTTATTCTACATTAGGGTTTTTTCCTGATCCTATCTTTTCTACTTTTTTGTCTTACTCAAAAGAAAGCTTAGCTCGCTTAGTATTGCATGAGCTTGCTCATGAAAGAATTTATTTTAAGAATGATACGGATTTTTCAGAGCAAGTGGCAGTCTTTTTCGAAGATTTCCTTTTCAGGGAATTTTATCAACAAGAAGGCTTACCCTTACCGGAAAAGAAAGGGTATTACCAACAGAAGATACTTTTTGCGCATATACTCCGAAATACAACTTCTAAGTTAACTTCCCTTTTCCAATCAGGATTATCTCATAAAAAAAAGCTATTGCGCAAAAAAGCCATTTACGAAGAGCTACGTTCGCGCATTCAAAACCTGACTCATATACCTGAAGTTAGATGGCTTCTCTCTTACCCTAAGATTAACAATGCTATTTTTATCCAAGTAATGCGCTACACGCCACCAGATCCAAATTCTAGCAAAGGCTTTGCTTCGTTAGAACGCTTTTGCCACGAGAACCTTTCCTGCATGCTTACAGAGTTAGATATCTTAAAGGAGAAATCTATACCGAACGAAAAGAAAAAGCTTTTTTTGCAAGGCAAACTTACTTGGGCGCAGTTAAAGCATTTTTCGGCTTTAAAATAAAAATACGCTGTGGTAAGGGATTTTCCTTTTTAAGTTGAAAGGAATCATTATTTTCTTTTTTATAAAGAAGTGGAAAACCAGGGGTTGCCAAGAAAATCCAAGGTTTCTTATTTTTATTCGGCTGATAAAAATGTACTAGCGTATATCTCGCTTTTGGTAAACTTGGAATATAATATGGCTTATAATTTATTTTCTCTGAGTTCTGACTTAACAAAAGGACAAAACCAGGATTATCAGGAACACGTGGGTCTCGAAAAGCAGATGTAAGTCCAATATCTAAAATATCATCTTGATTTATATAAGCTAAATCCACAGTATACGCGCCAAAGAAGGAAAAACGGTAACCACTTTCAAAAGTATTTCCCTTGTTAAGAAAAATTTCTAAGCCATGAATTTTTTTTAGCGGATTAATAGGACCAGCATCTAAGTTATCGCCATTTACCACTAAAATATCTTTTTTTCCATCCCCATTAAAGTCAGCAGATCGTATCATTGTATAGCCCCAAAAGGGTGGTTTTTTTACAATCATTTTTTGAGAAACTAGCTGATCACCACGGAACGTACAAATTCGTAAGCTCTCCCTTGCATCTGCTGTTAGAACAGCGAGAGTGCGTGTGCTCTTTTTCTTATCAATTAGAGCAACACCAATTACACTTTCCCCTTTTAAATATATTTTTTGTTGTTTTGTTTGTATATTAGTAACTAAAAGTCCACCACCTTTTAATGCTCCAAATAAAGCTGTAAATAATAGAGGATCATCTAATAGACTTTGCGCAGCTCTTTCTAAATGCTGCACAAACGGACGTGATTGATTACCAACGACCTGCCAAATGGCTGCAGGCTTTTCTCCCACTTTATTTCCTAGAAGATCCCCTAACAATGTCCAGTATTGGAAGTGGGTTTTAGAGTCAATATCGACGAGAGGGGATGGAATATCAGTGCGAGATAGAAATTGTCCCGATAAATTAAATTTCCATAAAGCAGGTTTCCAGGCAGTTCCTACAAAAATTGTTTTTTGAATAACTCGTAAAAAGCTAATGGCAGGGTCTTGGATTTTGTGCAAAAAAGAATTATCAATCTCGTAATAAGGGTAGGGGAAAAAATCCTTAGGTTCTATTTTTATTTTTGTAGGAGCTTCTAGCAAGTAGTAATTACGAATTAGTTCCCATTCTTCATGGCTAATCGTAGGGGTTTTTGGCATGAGTCCTGCAAATTCCAGCAACGTTTTTCGCTTACTATAAGCACTTGCATATACAGGATGAAACAAAAGGAAAGTAGGATCCGATATGCCTAAATATAGGCCCATCGTAGCCACTACAAACGCCGTTGTATCTTTATCAAGATATTTTGGATCGGGATATAAGTGGCAAGAAGAGCAAACTTTTTTAGATAAGTTTTTTGCTTTCACTCGCTTTATATACGAAAGGGAAATTTTTTTACCATGAAACGATATTTCTTGAGTGCAAGAAAACAAAAAAACAAAAAGACTAATGTATACTAGATAGGTTTTCATTTCAAATTAGGCGGAAGCAGCGATACGGCGAAACGCCGTATCGCTGCAATCGAAAAAAAATAGGGCAAAAAGGCCTGCTCGTTCTCAAACATTCCCCGGCGGAGCCTGCGGAACTGCGCCGAGCAGGCCTTTTTGCCCTTCACCGAGAATTGCTGAGGCGGAAGCTTAATCGTCGCTGCCACCTAAAAGACCAGCTCGGAATAAAAAGTAAAGCAGTGTTAAAATGGAGGATACTGCAGCAGCGACATACGTCCAGGCAGCTGCATTGAGCACTGCAGATACACCTTCGCGCTCCGCAGGTGAAGTTAGGATTCCTGTTTCCACGAGTAATTTTTTAGCTCGATTCGAAGCATCGATTTCCACAGGCAAGGTTACAATTTGAAATAAAACCACGGCTGAAAAAAGAATAATACCAACATAAACTAGCATTTTCATGGCTAAAATAAATCCAATAAAAATTAAAATATAACTGAAATTCGATCCTATGCTAA
>RFJE01000053.1 GCA_003695005.1 Candidatus Hydrogenedentota bacterium
CATTTTGCCATACCGTTTCTACAAAGATGAAGTTTTCAACTAAAGCTTTACCTGTTTTGCCGCTAGCAATTCTTTCAACTGTTCGATGGCTTCTTTTGTTCCTGCCACGACACCACTAATTAAAGGCCTATCCGGATTAAAAACCCATGGCTTAAATTCTTTATCCATAAATAAAAGAGAATGTGTTTTGAGTAGTGCTGCGGCACCAGCTACATCCCATAAATTTTTTGGTTTGCGGGAAACGACTAAATCAATTTCACCGGCCGCGAGTAAAGCAAGTTTCCAAGCAATGGACCCTATTTGTAATGGTTTTGGGTAATCCTTTTCTTCTAATATAAAGTCGAAATACCCTTTTTTCGCTTCTGTACGAGAAATCGCTAATAGGGGTTTGTCTTGTTTGTTTTGTTGCTTGCGCGTACATTTTTTCCCATTTTTAAAAAAGCCAATTTCAATTCCACCCGAATAAAAGATATCTTGAGCGGGATTGTATAGCCATCCAAGCATAGGCTCACCCGAGGAAATAAAACCAACGGAAACCGTGAATTGTGGATTCTTCTCAATAAATTCTTTTGTGCCGTCTAATGGATCTAGAATCCATAAACGGTGATTTTCTCCCTTATGGATTCCCCCCGCCATTTTTTGCGACTCCTCTTCCGACAAAATGCTATCATTTGGAAAACGTTGCATAAGCCCTTTAATTAAAACTTCGTTAGCAGCAAAATCGGCAAGAGTGACGGGATTATTTTTAGACTTTTCTCGAATTTTTAAGTCTTTTATCCCATAATACTCCATGAGCTTTTTGCCTGCTTTTAGCACAAGATCATCTACAAAAGCAATATCTTCTCGAGATAAGCTCAAAAGGACAGCCTCTTTTTTACTAAAATGGCACTTTCTACATCATTCATAATAAAAAAATGAACGCCGCGAATCCCTAATTTTCTTACAAATTGAGTGAATTCCACTGCCCAACGGATGCCAATTTCTTTTGGATTTTTACCGGCTTCTTCCGCTGCTATCATCTCTTTCATTAGTTTTTTGGAAACACGAATTCCAAACTTATCTTTCATCCGTTTAAGCTGTTTGCTGGAAGATGGCACACGAATACCCGGTAAAATTGGAAAAGAATGACCATATTCATTCAATACTTCTTTATAGAATTTTTCAAACACCGTTTCGTCGAGTACCATTTGTGAGATTGCAAATTGCGCCCCTGCTTCAATTTTTCTTTTTTAATATTTTAAACGTACTTCTTTAGGATCTTCCGGATAGCACGCGGCTCCAATACAAAATTGTGTCTTGATGCCCGGACGAAAATCCCCTTCGTCAAAATTTTTGCGTGGCAAGTACTTGCCTTCGTTTAGCCGCTGTATTAGCTCAATTAGCTCATAAGCATATTGAAACCCACCCTCGACCGGATGAAATTCTGCTCCGATTCCATCCGGTGGATCGCCGCGCAAAGCTAAAATATTTCGTACTCCAAAATAATGATGATCAATGAGTACATTTTCTAAATCTTCTTTTGTCATATTACGACAAGTAAGATGTGCAATAGCGGTTAGTCCAAAATGTGTTTGCGCATGGTACGAAATTGGCAGGGTGCCTCCTCGTAAAGATCCCCCGGCACCATGCGTTACCGAGATAAAGTCAAAGCCTGCTTCTTTTAGTTTTTCTAAAATAGAAAATACTTCATGAAAATCTGTGCCATTGCGTGGCGGAATTATTTCCGCAGACAGAGAAAAATCATTCTCATTTAAAATTTCTACGACGCTTTTAACGTCGTAATGAGGAAACGTCATGCTTTAAGATGCCTCTTGCTTAATACGGACAATTTTAACTTCTTTGCGCATAAGCTCAAACATGTTTTGCTCCGCTTCTGCTTTAATTTTATCCGCTAGCTGCGATCGAATAGACTCAATATCCTGCTTCCGACCTGGCAAAAGTTCTTCTATTTTTTTGCCTGATTTTTTTAAATCCGCTGCGAGAGGTAAATCGGACTTTTTAAAGGAAATAATTTTATAAAAAAAGATATTTCCATTTTTTCGAAGGGGGCCAAAAATGGTTTGTGTGTTATTAGAAAATACGTTGGCTAAAAAAGAATCATCGCTTTCGAGAGAAGATAAATCTGGCGCCGTAGGGGGTTTTTTGCTATTCAGAGATTCGGATAAATTAATATCCTGGATTGTTACAAATTGAGTACCTGCAGCAAACTGTAAACTAGCTATGTTTCCTGCTTGGGCAAACTGGTTTAGAGAATCCATCCACTCTTTTTCTACTTTAGGACGTTTTTCATTTTTGAGCAATGCTTCAATGGCTTCGCGCTTTGTTTTATTGAGTTTCGCCTTTTTGTCTTTACTTAAATAATCTTTCTTAAAGCGATCGTAAATTTCCGCAGGGGTTACCCGAACTTTTTTTTCTAATAATTCATTTTTCTTTTGCGGGGTAATCGCTAACACCATTACACTATATACTGTTTCTTTTTTTTGCAGCTCTGCTAATATCTGATAATCGCTTACAGGTGCTTCGGAACGAAGGGTACTATCTAAACGGGTTAAAGTTTTTTCTTGTGCTAAAATACTTTCGTACTCACTTAACGTAAGTTGATTTGGTTGTAAAAATTCCCGCTGAAAACGTTCAAAATCAAATTTCGAACCCACTAAATAATCTGCGTGATTTTTCTTTAAAAACTTAGCGACGATACGCTTTCGAGCTTTTGCCCCTGGATAAAAGCCATACTCTCTTGCAAAAATTAACATAATCCGATTAAAAATAAGCTGCTCTAAAATAGAAGACTCTAAAAACTTTTGCTGCATTTCTGGTAAATTTTGTCCACCAAACCGATTACGAATATAATTGTTTTTTACGCGTACAAGCTCACGGCGAGTAATTACTTGATCGCCTACATAGGCACTAATAAAGCGGTCTGCAGTAGCAGAAGTACTAATAAAGTTTGGCATACCAAATGAAATCGTAATTAAAATCACTAAAAACCCCATGAAAATATAACTTCCCCACTTTAAAATTACATTTTTTGTCTCGCTCATGTGTCATTGTTGTGTTAGTTTTTAGAGTGTAAAGAAGTTCGATAAGTTTATTCGATTTTCGCTTGACAGCAAATATTCTAGTTGTAAACTTTTTCTAGAAAGGAGGAGAATATGAAAAAGTTAAAATTACTATTTACCATGATTACAGTAATTAGTTTTGGTTTTGCTTGCCAAAATAAAAAAAGCGACAATTCAAGCGAAGATACAGCTGTTATAAGCAACGGAATCGACACTTCCGTAAATGCAGTGAATGACGCCATGAGTGATTTAAACAGTGCTAATGGTGGAGGAAATATCACTCTGCTTATTCCAAAAGATTGGCAGAGAAAAACATTATTACAAAAAGTAAGTGATTCTCTAAACGAACTTTTTTCGGCAAATGCTGCTGCCGTCAATTGTGGTAAAAGCGGTACCTATGACAATACGGGTGGTCAATGGGGCACAAGTGCGTCATTTACAGTTACGCGTACATTTACTGACTGCTCTGGTATTTTAGGACTCATTCAAGTAAATGGTACTGTTTCCTTAGCTTGGAGTTCTTTAAGCACTACTTCTCCTTATGTGCAATCGGGAACTGCTCTTACAAGAACACCGAATTTAACCATTACGCGGGTCGCAACGGGAAATTACATACAAGTATCCGGAAGCCAAACATTAAATTGGACTTCAGTAAGTGGAAATAATCGCACTTTAACTTTTAGCTCTAATATAACGCGAACAGCATACCAATCATCCGGAACAAAACTTTTTACTCATAATGTTACCACACCAACGAATCTAACAATCCTAGTTGACTTATCCGCCGGAACGAGAACCATTCAGTCCGGAACAACCCGCGTGCAGAATACAGAAACTGGCGCTACTTTAGAAACAACTTTTAATAATGTAGTCTTATCGAGATCGAATTGTTTGCCACAAAGTGGGTCTGCTACATTTACTTTTAGTGTAAATGGTCGCAGCGGTAACGGAAGTGTTCAGTTTAGCTCCGGAAAGGCAACTTATAGTTATTCTGGTGAAAAAGGAACTGTTTCTGGAACCGTTACATTAGAAGGCTGTGCGACTTCTTAAGATTCAAAGCGCAAAGAGCTTTGTACTGCCTGTGCAAAGCTCTTACTTTTCGAAATCTTTATATAACATACTTGCTTGGATGCCACGGTTATTCTGGTATTTACCACTTTTATATTCTTCAAAATCCCCTTCAATGGTGTGATAAAATATCTGACAAATGGGTACGCCGGCATAAACCCGAATCGGTTGAATTGCAAAAATTTCTAATGTCCAGTACCCCTTAAATCCCACGTCCCCAAAGCCAGCGGTTACATGCACAAAAAGTCCAAGTCGCCCAATGGAACTGCGTCCTTCTAACATCGGCACTAAATTATGTGTTTCGGTATATTCTACTGTTCGACCTAAATAAAGACGGTTGGGTTCTAGTAGCAAACCTTCTTCTGGGATCATGATGGACTCAGTTGGATTAGGAACTTTCATGTCCAATTCCGTATTTTGATAGATTAATAACTCATTATGCAACGTTAAGTTCACAGAATTTGGATTTAAATATTTTTCCTGAAAAGGATCAATA
The DNA here is from genome assembly GCA_003695005.1 of Candidatus Hydrogenedentota bacterium. Lineage (GTDB taxonomy): Bacteria > Spirochaetota > Leptospiria > Turneriellales > J094 > J094. Next base: position 4,624 of record RFJE01000053.1, read on the forward strand.
ATGATGTCTTTGCCAAGTCTTGCTTTTATTTCTTTTCCTGATAATATCATTTTTACGGGGTGTTTACAGCTAAGAGTTTTTGCAAAGCAGAGCTTGCTTGTTGAAAAGCCTCAATGACTCTTGATGAAGTATCATCATCTGTCTTTTCCTGTAGTGTAAGTGGACTACCACTTTCGGATGCTTTCATCAATGAAAGCGTTAAAGGGATTTGGCTTAACAACGGTGATTTTGTTTTTTCCGCAAGCTTACTTCCCCCACCACGAGAAAAAATTTCCGATGTGTTTGAGCAATGTGGACAAATAAATTCGCTCATGTTTTCAATAACCCCTATAATAGGAATGTTAACTTGTTGGTACATATTTACTGACCGCTCGGCATCTAATACGGCAACTTCTTGTGGGGTTGTTACAATAATGGCGCCATCTACTTCTGTAAGCTGTGCCATTGAAAGGTGAGCATCTCCCGTCCCTGGTGGCATATCAACTAAAAGAAAATCTAACTCGCCCCAATCAATATCAAATAAAAATTGTTCTAAAGCTTTGCCAAGCATCGGGCCACGCCACACAACTGCCTGACCTGTATCGAGAAAAAAGCTAAAGCTCATGAGCTTAATGCCATGAAAGTCATACGGAATAATTTTATCGTTGATGATTTTTAATGCAGCTTTCCCTTCTTGCCCAATCATTTTTCCAAGCGACGGTCCATAAATATCCGCATCTAAAACACCTACTTTAAATCCTTGCTTGTATAAAGCAGCAGCTAAATGAATGGTTACAGTAGATTTTCCAACACCGCCTTTCCCCGAAGAAATTGCAATTACTTTCTTTACACTCGACAAGCGTTTCGCCGGTGGAATTCCCATGGGATTTGCCGGTTTTTTCGCAGGTGGAAATTCTATTTTGAGTTTTTCTTTTTTTAAAGGCGAAGAAGCCCATGCTGTTCGAATCTGAGCTTCCACCGAAAGCTGTGCAGGTCTATCTGCTGCAAAAGGTATTTTTACTAAAATACGTCCATCTTCTTGCCTGCTTATTTCGATAGGCTCGCTCGAAAGAGGCTTCCCTGTAATGGGGTTTTGAATTTTTGCCAGTATAGCTAGTAAGACTTCTTTTTCTTTGTTTTGTTCTTTATTTTTTTTCGAGAACATAAAATATCCTTTCCATGTTAATCATCTTCTGAAAGTGGTTTTTCATCAATAATTTTGGCTTCGGCTGAAATATCTTTTTCTCTGCTTTGTGCCTGAAATTCCCGCATTTTTTCTCGCTGGATTCTCTCTGCATTTTTTAATACACGGTAAATGCGTATTAAAAAATATACTAAATACGCAATAGCAACGAGTATTAAAAGTTTCAGCATTTAGGTGCTTATTTCAAAAAGGAAACAGGACGTCCACAGGAATCTAGCAAGCCTTTTATGGTAAGCGCTTAATCTTCCCCTGTAAAACGATGAGAAAAATCTAAATTTGGAATGATTTTGCTTTACGTAGAGGTTGTCTGCAAGAAAGTGGTAATGTGATAAAAAGTGTGGGTTCTAGAAGCAAGAAAAAGTAGCTTTTACCCATCCCGTTGCCGCTTTAGCGGCTTCCATAGGGTGAAAAAGTGCACTTCGAGCTCTTTTGGCCTGTCGGAAGCGATTTTTTTTGCGTAACTATGCAGGAATAAAAACCCCCGTAGGTGGAATTCCCAGCTTGTAGTAGGTTCACCACCTTTTGTAAGCAGCAAGCGATAGACAAGAGCCTCTAAATACATCCGCAGTGCAATATCGGCCAACTGCGAAGCCGTCCCTCACCTTTTTTTACGGTAGGGGAGGATATAATTCTATTTCCCACTTAAATAGATGTAATGCACACTATTTAGAC
>RFJE01000054.1 GCA_003695005.1 Candidatus Hydrogenedentota bacterium
ATTTGGTGGAATGAAGGCAATAAGCCAATTTCGCCAGAAAAAGCAGATCGACTTTTTCATAAAATACGATCTCATTTATCTAAAAAGGATTTATATGTAAAAGATGCTTTTGCTGGAGCAGAGAAAAAATCTCGCTTATCTCTTCGTGTCATTACCGAAACAGCATGGCACTCTGCTTTTGCAGATAATATGTTTATTCAACCGACGCCAGAAGAATTGCATAATTTTTCGCCCGAAATTGTCATTTATCATGCACCTACGTTTTTCGCAGATCCTGAAGTCGATGGAACACGGAGCCAGACATTTGTCATTTTAGATTTAGTAAAAAAAAGAATTTTAATCGGTGGAACCGGCTATGCCGGCGAAATTAAAAAGTCTATTTTTACGACTATGAACTACCTTTTACCGAAAAAAGGCATTATGAGTATGCACTGTTCTGCCAATGTAGGTAAAGCAGGAGATACCGCTATTTTCTTTGGTTTATCCGGAACAGGTAAAACCACATTATCGTCGGAAAAAGACAGAGCTTTAATTGGGGACGATGAGCATGGCTGGTCCGACGAAGGAGTGTTTAACATCGAAGGTGGTTGCTATGCAAAAATGATTCGCCTGTCGAAAGAAGCTGAACCCGAGATTTATGCTACCACACAAAAATTTGGCACTATTTTAGAAAACGTAATTTATGACGAAGCAACTCGCCGCATTGATTTTGATTCCGACGCAATTACAGAAAATACACGAGGATCTTATCCTTTAACTCATTTAGACAATATTGTTCCGGAAAATAAAGGCCCGCACCCGAAAAATATCATCATGTTAACGGCAGATGCATTTGGAGTACTGCCCCCCATTAGTAAGCTTACACCGGAACAGGCAATGTATCATTTTATTTCAGGCTATACGGCGAAAGTTGCAGGCACCGAGGCGGGCATTGTAGAGCCAGTCGCAACCTTCTCGGCTTGTTTTGGAGCACCATTTATGCCCCTTCATCCTACAGTATATGCAAAAATGCTAGGAGAAAAAATTGCAAAGCATGGTGTGCATGTTTATTTAGTCAATACAGGTTGGACAGGAGGTCCCTATGGAGTGGGCTCTCGGATGCCCATTCAGCAAACCCGAGCAATGATTCATGGGATACTGGATGGGTCTATTCGTGAAGGAGAGTGGATTCAAGATCCCCATTTTGGATTGACTGTACCGAAAAGCTGTCCTAATGTGGATTCCAATTTACTTTTGCCCGAAAATACCTGGAAAGATAAAGAAGCTTATAAACAAACAGCGGAAAAACTAAAAGCCATGTTTCGAGAAAACTTTAAGCAGTATGAAGATCAAGTGTCTGAGGAAATTGTAAAAGCTGGATTTTAATGGAGATTTATCTTGCCACAGAAAGTAAAGGCAAGTTAAAGGAGTACCAGGCAGCGTTTAAAAGTAATAAAAATGTAATTTTAAAAACGCTGTCTGATTTACCCCAAAAAATTAAAGATGCGTATAACCCCGCAGAGGTCGGACATACGTTTCTGGAAAATGCTTTTATCAAAGCACGTGCTCTTTATTCTTTGGTCCAAAAGCCAGTGATTGGCGAAGATGCTGGTCTCTGTGTCAATGCTTTAGACGGAAGGCCTGGTATTTATAGTGCTCGTTATGCCTCTACGGATGAGAGTCGGGTAAATAAATTACTACGGGAATTACGAGATCAAAAAGACCGAAGAGCTTATTTTATTTCCGTACTTTGTTACTTAGAAAAACCACAAATGCCTGTTTATTTTATTGGCAAAGTTTTTGGATTTATTTCCAATAAACCACGGGGAACGTCCGGCTTCGGTTATGACCCTATTTTTATTCCAGAGGGGCATGAGAAAACTTTTGCCGAGTTAATGACTGAACAAAAAGAAAACTTAAGCCATAGGGGGAAGGCAATCCATTTATTAACCCGATTTTTACAGCAGCGATCTCATGCTTGACACCGTGACTCGATTTTGTGAGTAGGTTACTTGCGAAAAAAGCGCCCATAGCTCAGTTGGATAGAGTGTCTGACTACGAATCAGGAGGTCCGAGGTTCGAATCCTCGTGGGCGCAAAGCAAAAAAGGGAGTTCCATGAAAGAAATAGAGATTTCAAAAGTAATTCATTTAGCAGAAGGCAATAAATATGAAAAATCATGTGCTACATTTGATTTAGTCGATCATATTTATAAAGTGGATATGCCAAAAAGTCTTCGGGGACGAAAACCCGCAGTGCAAGCCATGACCTTACTTGCCGAAGGTATTATTAAATATGGCTATGAAGACAGCTCGGAAAAATCAAGTTCCGAAGAAGAATAAAGAACGAGTTAAAGAAAGATAAAACATACAGAAAAAATCTAAATTCGCTGGATCGTTCCGCCGGCGAGTAAAATGCCATTCTCATTATAGATGACTCCTGCTTGCCCTGAGGTAACCGCGCCGGCAAATTCAAGTAACTTTACATGAAATTCACTTCCATTATACTGATACACGCAACGCACGGCGGGACTGTTATATCGGATTTGGATAAAAGCTTCGCCTTTACATTTGCTAGGGGGCAATGCTTGAAAAACAGGCTCCTTTAATATAAAGCGGCGAACATCTAAATCTTTTTTCTCACCTACAATAACATCACCATTTTGTAAAATATCAATTACATATAATTTTTTACCAAGAGCAATTTTTAAGCCACGTCTTTGGCCAATGGTAAAATTCTCTTTGCCATCATGTTTGGCTAAAATGCGTCCCTCTATATCCCGAATAAAGCCAGGCTGAAATTTTACTCCTTGCTTTTGCAAAAAGACACGATAATTATTCTCCGGAATAAAGCAAATTTCTTGTGACTCGGGCTTCTTCGCAACGGGAAGCTGGTTTTTGTTGGCAATTTTTCTAACGTCTTCTTTTGTTATGTCAGCAAGCGGGAATAAAGTTTGGCTCAAGGCTTCCTGGTTTAAGCCATATAAATAATACGACTGGTCTTTTGCTTTATCCTTGGCCGGTGCAATGGCATAACGATTATGAACTTTAACTCGTCTAGCATAGTGTCCCGTAGCTACATAATCAAAACCTAAACTTTTTGCCTTCTCGTAAAAAATACCAAACTTTATTTCGGTATTGCATAAAACACAAGGATTCGGTGTCTGCGCCATGGTATATGCTTGAATAAAGGGCTGAATAACTTTTTTCTTAAAATCTTGTTCCATTTTAATCGCATAAAATGGAATTCCAATAGAACGGGCTACTCTTTCGGCATCTTTTAAATCTTCTGGCGAACAACAGGAAGTATGTCTTTTTTTCTCTCCCGTGTCACAGGATGCATCATACTCCCAAAACCGCATGTTCGCGCCAATAACATCATAACCTTGTTCTTTTAATAAAAGAGCTGCCACGGCAGAATCCACTCCGCCGGACATGGCCACTAAAACTTTTTTGTTATGATCCGATTTCTCCATTTAATAACGAGGCATATCTTTATCGATATGCATCGCCCAGGCATCGATACCACCTGCTAAATTCTTTAACTTTTTATAGCCGGCTTGCTTCATAAATTCAATCGCCCGCATCGACCGATTTCCGTGGTGGCATAAAACAACCACTTCTTCATCTAAAGGTACTTCGTTAATGCGGTTTGGTAACTCATCAAGGGGGATGAGTTTTGAATCTTCAAAGTGACAGATTTCATACTCCTGTGGCGTGCGCACATCTAAAAGATAAGGTTTTTCTCCATCTTCCAACTTATCTTGTAAGTCAAAAACTGTCATTTGCACATCTTCGTCCATTAAAGATAAATCTTCGCCTTCTACATTCACGCCGCAAAATTGCTCATAATCGATAAGTTCTTTCACCGTTGGATGTTCTCCACAGACAGGACAATCCGGATTTTTCCGTATTTTGAGTTCGCGAAACTTCATTTTTAAAGCATCAAAAATAACTAAGCGACCAATTAAAGGTTCTCCAATCCCTGTAATGACTTTAATCGCTTCCGTAGCTTGCATTACTCCTACTACTCCGGGTAAAATCCCTAAAACTCCGCCTTCTGCACAAGAAGGAACCATTCCCGGCGGGGGTGGATCAGGATAAAGGCATCGGTAGCAAGGACCTTCTTTTGCATTAAAAACAGTTACCTGACCGTCAAAACGGAAAATAGATCCGAACACATTTGTACGACCTGTAAGAACACATAAGTCATTTACTAAATAACGAGTTGGGAAATTATCTGTGCCATCAATAATAACATCATACCCCTCGGCAATTTCCATTGCATTGTCCGATTTAAATGGAACTGTATATGTTTGTACTTTTACATTAGGATTCATGGCTTCAATACGTGCCTTGGCCACTTCCGCTTTTGGTTTACCGACATCCGCCGTTGTGTATAATACTTGCCGCTGTAAATTAGAAAAGTCTACAACATCAAAATCGACTATTCCTAGTTTGCCAACTCCGGCAGCAGCTAAATACTGCGCTAATGGGCAGCCTAATCCACCTGCGCCAATAATTAAAACAGAAGCAGCTTTTAATTTCTTTTGAGCTGCCATGCCAAATTCCGGCATAATTAAATGCCGTGAATAACGTCGAATTTCTTCATGTGTTAATTCCATACGTCGGACTAAAAAGTTGAGACACGTAGTCAAGTATTGTACAACTTTTGAATATTCTCTTGCAGTTTTTTTAAGCCTGCTCGTTTTAATGCTGTGCCATTTAAAATGCTTTCTTCAAACCGAGTAGGATTTGTCAATAACTGTTCAAATGGCAGAGCTGGATCAAACTCTTTCCAAGAAGATAAGACAGGCTCGTGATTGTAAGGGCAAACTTGCTGACAAACGTCACAACCAAAGATCCACTTATGATTTTTAGACTGATCGGGATAAGATAACTGAGACAGCTTATCTTCAATGGTAATGGTGGAAATGCATAAGTTAATATCTAGTGTACCATCTCCTACAAGTGCGCCTGTAGGACAAGCATCTATGCAACGGGTACAGTCTTTGCAATAACGGTTTATATCATCCTGTGGCTTTCCTACGGCATTTTTTTTATACGAATTCGGTAATTTTTTTTGAAACAGTATCACTGTAATAAAAAAATAACTTCCACGATGAGGATGAATTAACATGCCATTTTTGCCAATAAATCCTAAACCCGCTTGCCGTGCAAAATATCTTTCGGGAAACGGGGTTGAGTCTGTAATAATGCGAAAATGATCTTGGTTGCAGGATAAAAGGACTTTTTTAGCACGCTTTTTTAGTACACGGTGATAGTCTTTGCCATAGGCATACAAAGAAATTTTATATGGCAATTTACTCTTTAGAGCTTTTGAGGAAGGGGTTATGTAAGGTGCAAGCAAAATGAAAGCGGAGGATGCTCCTTTGAGCATCCGCCATGGCTCCATTTTTAATCGGTATTTTTGTAAATAATTTAAAATACCAAACTTTGCTTTGCGTAAAAAATCCTTGTAAAACTTACGAAATTCAATAGAGGGTCTTTCCAGACAAATCCAAGATCCTGCAAAAAAACCTTCCTTTATTAACGCGTTATGGATTTTCGCAAGCTCTTCTTCGCGGAAGGCCTTAGACATGTTTTTCCTTTCGGAGAGAGGGGGATTCGAACCCCCGGTCCCTTGCGGGACACACGCTTTCCAAGCGTGCACATTCGACCACTCTGACATCTCTCCTTATTCTTTGGAACGCTTAATTCAATTAAGAAAACAAATTCTTAGAATAAAACAGCTTGTAAAGTAAAATAGAAAAGGCTAGCTTGCGTAAGCGCTTAATTTTTCCCTATATTTAGAAGGGGGGACACCCCCCTCGCTCCGAATCTGCGGACGCTCGGTCAGAAAATCTACATTTTATTGTATGGCTTCATTGCGAATTCTTCGATAGTGCGTTTTTTTCGTCCTCCATCCTGTTGGCCGTGCCCTCGCCGCGGGATTCTCCGCGACGTACATGGATGTACTAGTGCCGCGGGCGCACGGATGCGCAGGAGCGGCCTACCCCCCAAGCGGGTGAGCTCGAAAATAGTACAATCTACATCAACTATAATGCTCATGAGCACCATATTTTACGCTTATTAGCCGCCAGCGGTTCTCGGCGAAACACCGAAAACCGCTGGCGATACGGTATTTGCCGCATCGCAACAGCAAGCTTAAAAAGGGCAAGGCTTTGTTAGCGGAATAGTATAGCGAACACTTAAGTAGCAATCAATTTGGTCTCTATCCGTATTCGTAAGAAATGGAACATTGCTACCATGTACAGTGACTTCGGCAATCGATCCTGTAAAATTTCCAGTAGCCCCTGATCCTGCTAGACTCAGTCCTGTGCCATTGGTATAAGTAATTCCTGTATTCTTTTCAGCTACTAAATTCCCATCTACATAAACTCCAATATAGTTATTAGCTAACTCTAACCTAAGAATGTGTGGCTCATTGATTGCATGAATCGGGCCAACATTATTAAGAGCAAGAGTGATTCCTGTGTAAATATCAAGTGTGCCACTTGTGTTAATTCGAACTTCAAAACCACTTGTTCCGCTAACACTGCTAATTAGCACTCTTTCGGTTCCCGGAGATTCATCCATCTGGTAAACTATAGTAACAATTTGAGAATTCGGATAAGTAGAATTCGGCCAGGTAAATCCTGTGTTATCTGCATATTGGAGACTAGATTGTACAAACTGAACTGCCTCTTGTCCATTGATTACTTTGCTTACAGTTGGACTTCCATTGAGGGTAAGAATATCAGGAGTTGTATTTGTGGCAATTTCTGTCCACTGTGTCCCACTGATTCCTGCATCGGCTCGTAACCATAAATCATCTGTTGTTGCCCAAGATTGTCCAGCATCATTAGAAGATGGCATGTATGCTTTTAATGGTAAAAATTGTACCATTTTATATCTATCTTTCAGATAGCTCCAAAGCATATAGTTATCGTTCTGTGTAAGAGCGTGGTCGTATAAAATGACTTCTAATATGTTGCCTGGAAAGTAACTTGTGCCTGTACTACTAGATCCTACATAAAGCGATGTTAAATTTTGTGCTGTGGCAAAGGACGTTTGAATTACTTGGTAAATATTCGTAGGCATTACTGTATTTGTAGCAGCTCCCATCACAGTAGCGCTTGTTTGCACCAACTGGTTTGCCGTGGTGCCAAACGAAACTAAAGGGGCTGCGGCGCTAGCTATATCCGTTCCTTCTATAAGAGTTTTGCTTGCTATGCTATTTGTGGTTGCCTTTGCAATAATGATTGCTTCTCCCACGGATATGCTTGTTGACATATTATAAAAATTTTGTGCTAACCCGTCTATA
>RFJE01000055.1 GCA_003695005.1 Candidatus Hydrogenedentota bacterium
ATTCATCACTGATGATTTGTAGCATAAATCCGGAAAAAATTACAAAAGGAATGTGTATGGTAATGGTTTTTCCTGTTTTTATTCCTTTTTGTTTATAATTCCATTTCGGAAAGGCATGCGTTGCTACAATGCTACCTAAAACAAAAGTAACCATAATGGAAAAAATTAAGTGTGCTTTTAAATAAACTTGCTCAAAAGGATGCTTTAAAATACTAAACTCAGAAATAGGCGAAAGAAAATAATGTATGTAAGTAAGAGCCACCCCCGTGATGAGTGTAAAGAAAAAACTAAAGTAAAAACTAATGCGAATCCAAGCTATCATGTTTTATTAAATTTAACTCTTTCAGAATAAGAAAAGTTTTAAGCAACGTTATTTTAACCATACGAGAAGAAAGCGTAGCACCTGTAATGGCATCCACTGGGTTTGTTTTTTCCGGAAAGCCAATAAAATAGTCTAGCCACTTTTGAGGTGGTTTATACTCGGGCGGCTCGTCAAAGCGAAGGATTTCAAGCGACAATAAAATACCCTTTTGGCTAAAGACCATCAAAATCGTAGCTGGCTTTGTTCGGACTTTAGCAGTTTCAATTAAAGCTAGTTTCTGCGAGTCTTTGTATACAATAAATAAGCGAGAAATATTAGCATCAATTCCCCTTTTTTTGAGAGTCTGCTCTATCCTACTTTGCTGCTCTTTACTTAAGTAGTAAGTCTTCCGATCAAATCCATGCGGAAATATTTCTTTGAATGTTTCCGGAATACTTTTATAGACTTTAGCAAATCTCGAAACAACGAATATGCTAGCACACAACAAAAATAATTTTAACTTCATACAACCTTTCCTTATTGAGAATGATTCTCAATGTCAGTATTGAATCATGACACAGGTTGTCTAGTATTTTTGCGCTTACTGAAAGTGTTTATGCAATCTAGCTAAAATGGGCGGTGGCACTTGTCCGGAGATGTCACCGCCTAAAGAAGCCACTTCCTTAACAATAGACGACGAAATAAACGAGTGATTCTCGCTACTTAATAGAAATACAGTCTCGAGACCTTCTAATAGCTGACGGTTCATTAAAAAAATAGCATGTTCGTAGTCGAAGTCAGAAACGGCACGCAATCCGCGAATGACAATTGAAATATTATGGTGTTTGCAAAAATCCACTAACAAACCAGAAAATGTTTCCACTTCTACATTTCCTAAGTCTTTCACGGTTTCTCGAATCATTTCTACACGCTCATCCGGAGTAAATAAGTTTTTTTTCGACGTGTTTTTTAATACAGCAATGGTTACAGAATCTACGATTTTTAAGGAACGCTTTACAATGTCTAAATGCCCATTGGTAAACGGGTCAAAACTACCCGGGTAAACTGCTTTTCTCATATATGATTATCGGAAAGAAAAATACCAAAGTAAACAGCGAGATTTTACTTCCTTTCAAGCATTAGAACTCGAATCCTTCGATAGTTTTCTTCAATATGGCCGGTGGTATCGCGGCCAGATCCAACATTCCAGCGACTTTCTATGTAACGAGTCTTTTTCATGACAACGGCATCGGCACCACAAGCGGCTGCTTTTTGTAAAATATCAGCTTTTATTTTTGCAAACGGAATTCCACTGCCGGCTTGGACAATAATTTCGCCATAAGCTGTATATTCGTCGGATAATTCATAAAGCCACTTTGTTTTTTGGACAGGCTTGCGACACTTTTGGCCATGGTATAATTTTACATCGGATGAAACACAAGAGAAGCTCAACAAAAACAAAACACTTACAAAAACCCATTTTACCATTGTAGTGCCTGTATCAGCTTAGCTATGCTATCTTGTGTAGCTGCATTGATAAATTTTTCCGTAATTTCGTTATATTCTTGTAAGCTTTCGCACAAAAAAGAAAACCGGATTTTTTTATCTTCTAAAAACGGGTGAATCGAAACCTCTGCAGGCTGAACGGCTTTGCGAACTTCTCGTAATAAAGGTGAAATTTCCTGTCGCTTTTGTGCAAAAAGGGGATAGCGATAGCGAAAAACTATCTCTTCAATGTGATCCGGTAAGTACACGCGGTAGTTTTTTTCCGCTAATGCTTTTTTGCATTTTTGTAAAATTTCATTTAGGCAATTTTTTCGATCGGTTGAGTCTAAATCTACCATTCGAGTTATCCACTCTCGTACTAGGTTGTTTTTAAGGGGTATTTCCGGATTCAAGAAAATTTTACTTAATATATCTACTTCATCCTGTGGCCAGTGTTTTAGCTGATTTAAAAGGTAAAGTGGAATCTTCTTTTCTTGATAAAAGCTTGAAAATGGTTTATTTAGTGTACGAAGTTTAAGAAGGTCATCCCAGATCTTATTTCCTTTTTTATGTTTGTACGCTAATAAAAAATTATCTTTGCTTTCTTGCGTAAGTTGGTCTTCTATGCTAGAAAGAATTTTGGCAATTTCCATTTCATCTTTCGGCCAAAACTTTAAAATATAATTCCAATCTGAAATGGAAATAGGGTTTTTCCAAAGAAGGGGTTGACTATTCCCTTCTAGTAAAAGAACTTTTTTTTCGGATTGTAGCTCAATATGCGGCGTAAGAAAATCATTCATGTTGGTTTGCTAGCAAAGAAAAAGCAAAATAACCTTGTGCATCTTGTATAATGGATTCATTAAATTGTGTTTGCGGCCAGCTCTCGATTCCACCTCGAAAAGAAAACACACCGCGTAAGAGAATTTTTGTGTTTGGATTTTCCATAAAAAAAGGAAGCCGAATTTTTTTTCCTTTACCAAAGGGTTCTTTAATAACTTCAATCATGGTATATGGTAATGCAATTTTTCCTTTTTGCTTATGGTGTACCCAAGACCCAGCAGGGTACAATTTAACAGTTTTAATATCACGGGTGAGCTTTATTTTTTGTAAATCTTTAATTTCCGGAAAAGCAATAGTCAAAATAAAGCGTGTTGTATAACTCCCTAAATTTTTTAAGATTAGCCAAGACTCATTCGCATCATACTTGATTTTCTCTAAATAGGGAAATGGCAAGTCTTCGAAAAAAGGTGTCCATAAAATTCCATTAAAACGATAGAGTGTACTTCCCGCTTTTAAACCTTCCTCTACCACTTTCCCTGATTTTTTTTGTATTGCTTCGACACTTACACCACGAAACGTAGAAACCGGAATTATCTGTGTATTCCCGTTCCCGAATAAAAGAAATAAACTTTTTTGAGCTTCCGAATCACATACCACTAAAC
>RFJE01000006.1 GCA_003695005.1 Candidatus Hydrogenedentota bacterium
ATCCTGATCTGAAGAAAAAAGTGGACATTTTTTTAGAATTTATTATATTATTAGGAGTAAAAGATAAAGGCTTGTCGGAGTATTATTGGGAAAGAAGGAGGAAATTAATGTTAGCATCACCAATATACCATAAAATTTTACAAGAAGGTGTGGAAAAAGGTAAAAAAGAAGGGTTAAAAGAAGGCCTGAAAGAGGGTATCAAAGAGGGTATCAAAGAAGGGGAAAAAACAGCAAAACTAGAAACAGCCCGTCGTATGAAAGACGATGGATTTCCTATAAGAAAAATATTAGAAATTACAGGACTAACAGAAAGAGATCTAAAAGAAAACGGTATCATTTAATTTTCCTACTCGCATATTTTTCGTTTCAATTCTTCAATTACAGTATTTTTTCACATCCTGATTTCGCTCCAACGATGCTTGGCGGGAACATGAGAGCAAAAAGCGGCTTTGCCGACTTTTTGCGTCTTAGCTTGGCGGGACATGGATGTTCCCGCCAAGCATCCAGCTTGACATTGCGTCTTAATAAACGATCCTTTCCTATGGACAGAAATTTAGCATTGGAATTTGTACGAGTAACCGAAGCGGCTGCCTTATCTGCGGCAAGATGGATGGGACGAGGAGACGAAAAAGGCGCCGATCAAGCAGCTGTCGATGCTATGCGAAAAGCTTTTAACATAGTGGATATTGATGGAACCATTGTGATTGGAGAAGGCGAAAGGGACGAAGCGCCTATGCTGTATATTGGCGAAGAGGTTGGCACAAAGAATGGGCCTCGTGTGGATATTGCATTAGATCCTTTAGAGGGAACTACTATTACTGCGAATGGTGGCTATAATGCAACTTCCGTGATTGCTGTTGCTGAAAAAGGACGATTTTTACATGCGCCGGATACCTATATGGATAAATTAGCTGTTGGTCCGCAAGCAAAAGGCATGCTTAACATTGAAGATCCTGTCGAAGTAAACTTAAAGCGTTTAGCAAAAGCTTTAGATAAGTATATGGAAGATATTGTGGTTTGTATTTTAGATCGGCCAAGACACGAAGAACTTATTAAACAAGTGCGGGCAGCCGGTTGCCGTATTAAGCTCATTAGTGATGGGGATGTTTCTGGCGCACTCGCTTGCTGCATGGAAGATTCACCGGTAGATATTTTACTCGGAATTGGCGGTGCTCCTGAAGGTGTACTCTCTGCTGCTGCCTTAAAATGTTTAGGAGGAGATTTCCAAGGAAGATTAAAATGGCGCAACGAAGAGGAAAAAGAGCGGGCAAAGGATATGGGGATTACGGATCCCGAAAAAGTTTATACAATGGATGAGTTAGCTGGTGGCCATGTAATGTTTTGTGCTACGGGGGTAACAGATGGTGAGTTTTTAAAAGGAGTTCATTTTACACCGCGCGGAGCTAAAACTCATTCTATGGTTATGCGATCAAAATCTCGAACAATACGGTGGATTCATACCGAACACCATTTTGACTATAAGCCAACTTATTAACATGGGTCAACAGCCACCGGCGTTTCCACCACGCGAAGAATTTACAGATATTCGAGTAGAAAACGACGGAAGTTGGTACGCCAAAGGTGGTAAGAAAATTATCAACCGCGATATTTTAAAGTATTTTAAGCAAGGTTTACATCGCGACAAAAAAGGCATTTATATTTACAATGAGTTCGGCCCTTTTCGCGAAAAAGGCTATATTAAAGTTTTCGGGCCTGTTGTCCAAGTAGCCGATTTTGATTCAAAAAATATTTATCTCGATAATGATGATACAATCACTCTTGAGCCTTCTTTAAAAATTGTAATGGATTCAAAAGACAGGCCTTTTGTGTATTACGAACCTTTACAAACATGGGCAGGTTTTTTGCGAGGTGCTTTTTTCAGGTTTATGGATGTTATTGGCCACTCGGTTGAAGAAACAGGAGAACGGCGTTTTTACAATATTCCCGTGCAACAAGTACAAAGTGTAGATTTTCAAAATGGACTTTTTAGCCAATAGAGTAAAAAGGTTAAAGCCTTATACAGCGGGGGAGCAACCAAATGAGGATGATTGGGTCAAGCTCAATACCAATGAGAATCCATTTGAGCCCGTTCAGGCTGTTAAAGATACACTCATTTGGTTTAGCAAGAACTTGCAGCTTTTACGAAAATATCCACATCCGATGGGTGAGCCTCTGCGATCGGCCTTTGCTACACAGTGGAACTTACCCCCCGAAGATGTACTCATTACCAACGGATCGGATGAAGCCTTATCCTTAATCTGCCGTACCTGCCTAAATGAAGCAGAAGCAGCGATTTACCCTAACATAAGTTATTCTTTATATTCCACTTTAATCCAATCCGTTGGAGGGACTGTAAAAAAAGCGCCGATGCGAAATTACCAAAATTATCCTTACGGGGTAGATTTAGAAGCACTCGAAAATTCTAATGCAAAGCTTGTTTTTTTACCAAATCCTAATGCCATCACAGGCGAGGCGATTTCGTGTAAAGAGTTAATTCAGACAATTCAAAAAAGCAAAAAACTTTGGGTGATAGACGAAGCCTATGCTGATTTTTCTACTGAATCCATTAGTTTAATACCATACTTATCCACCTTACAAAACGTGATTGTAACCCGCACTTTTTCTAAAAGCTACTCTTTAGCAGGACTTAGGATTGGAGCATTGCTTACATCAAATAAAACACTAATGCAAGCTCTATATGCAATAAAAGATTCTTATAATGAAGATGTCGTGGCACTCTACTGTGGCATGGCAGCGCTAGAAGAACAAACGGAATTTCAAAAGCGTATCCAATTTGTACAAAAAGAACGAACTCGCTTAAAACAGGAATTACAAAAACTGAATTTTATTGTTTTAGATAGTGAAGCAAACTTCTATTTAGCAGCAGCACCGAAACAATCAGGAAAAGAATTTTACGAATGGTTAAAAGCTCAAAAAATTCTTGTTCGCTATTTTGATCATTTAGAACCCTTTGTCCGGATCAGTATTGGAAATGAAGCTGAAAATAATGTATTGTTAAAAAGAGCAAAAGAGTTTATTTCACCTTAACAAAACTCCATTGCTCCCGCATGTGTGCAAAGACAAACTTGCATTTAATTTAAAAATATGAATTTCCTTTAAATACAGGTAACCATACTGCCGATAATAAAGTATGAAAAAATGGGTTTTATTTTTATGCTTTGTTTCGTTGCCAATCGTAATTTTTCCTAAGGAAAAAACTCCCGAACAAAT
>RFJE01000056.1 GCA_003695005.1 Candidatus Hydrogenedentota bacterium
CTTAACGATACAGGAAGTAAATAAAAACAAATTTCGGGTTCAAATTATACCGGAAACAATTGCGCGAACCAATATCTCTCATTGGACAAAAGGATATCAGGTAAATATAGAAACAGATTATCTCTTAAAAGCTGTTTTTTATCGAATGCAAGACTTGATTCCGAAGTTTTCTACTTGACTCGCATACACTTTCTCTAAGAAAAGAATATGCGAAAAAGAAAATTATTGGTACTCTTTTTTATCATTTCTAGTTTTCTCTACTCCTTTTCAGTCATGGATATTGAAAACCCAAGAAAGCGCTATGCTTGGGTCACAGCAGATACGAGCGTACTTTCGCTTAATACGCAGCGAAAATTAAACCAAATGCTCGATAATTTAGAAAAAAAGACAGGAATTGAATTTTCTGTAGTAGCAAAACAAAATATTCCGGTGAACAACTTAAAAGAATTTGCATACGAATTATTTAACACATGGAAAATTGGGAAAGCAGATAAAAATAATGGTCTTTTGTTTATTATGGCTGTCAAGCAACGCAAGTGGGCTTTTGAAACAGGTTATGGCTTAGAAGCGGTTTTACCAGATTCTTTGCAAGGTAGCATAGCTCGCGAAAAAATGATACCCTACTTTAAGCAAGGCAATTATGATAAAGGCATTTACGAGGGGGTAGAAACCATTGTACAAAAATTATTATCGGTAGATCAAAGTTTAATTGGAGCAGAAGCGCCGGAGCAAGAAGGAAAACCGGATCAGCCTTTGGAAAGATTGTTACCTTTTGAGCGATTTCCGATTTTTTTTTATCTATCATGCTTAATTTATCTATCGATTTGGTTTGTAGTTTTTCTGGCTCTTAAAAAACCAAATTCTGTAGAAAAGTATTATAAAATAAAAATGCTTTTTGAGCTTCTTTTGCTCTGGGGTTTTCAAGTCGTGCTGTTTTTTTTTCCTGTGGTGATATTTATTTTTTTTCTTGTGACAATGGGCGTAACTGCAGCCTACTCCTTCTACATCATAAAGCGCTGGGATCATTTTCATGAATCTCCGGAAAACCTTAGCAAACATAAAGCAGGAATAGGAAAATTTATTCTTGTCCTTCTTTTATATGCTGGTTATTTTTCTTTTGAGCTAAACTCATTTTGGGGCTTTATTTCTTTACTTGTTTGGGCTACACAATTTATTCCCTTTGCCCGAATCAGTAAGAATATCCGATACGGCAAACATCCCTGTGAACATTGTGGGTCTGCCATGCGTCTTTTAACTGAGGAAGAAGAAGACACCTTTTTATCGGACGGACAAGAGAAAGAAGAACAAATCCATTCTGTTGAATATGACGTTTGGTTTTGCGAAAAATGCGAAAATATTCGACTTGAGCAATATATTCAGTCGGGAAATGCATCGAAATGTCCAAAATGTAACTTTATTACCTATATTTTAGTGCAGGATAAGGTGCTAAAAGCCCCCACTTATTCCTCTAGTGGGAAGGGGGTTTTAATTTTTAAATGCCAAAATTGTAACTATGAATATAAGAGTTACTATACCATTCCTAAAAAATCATCTTCGAGCAGCTCTAGCGGGGGTGGTTTTAGTAGCGGAGGAGGAAGTTTTAGTAGTGGCGGTGGTAGTTTCGGTGGTGGCAGTTCGGGGGGTGGAGGGGCATCAGGAGGGTGGTAGCAAATCCTTGACAGAAACAATCAGATATTTTAAATAGGTTTTAATGATTTCGAAAAAAGAAGTAAATGGAGTGCTACTTTTAACCGTGGAACAAGAAAGAGTGGACATGGTTATTTCAAGACAATTTAAGGAAGAACTCCTCGAATCGATTCAAGAAAAACCAGCCAATGTAATTTTAAATTTATCGAATGTACAATACTTAGACTCTTCTGCACTCGGAACTTTAGTGGCATTTTTACGAGAAATAAAAAAATATGGTGGAACTTTAAAATTATGTAGCTTATCGAGCACCCTTATGACTTTAATGAGTCTATCGAAATTAGATGCCATGTTTAAAATTTATGATACTTGCGAGGAAGCTTTAGGATCATGAAAAATAGTCATGAACTCATTGAGGTAGAAACATATTCTGCAGATGATCCTATTGTTGTGGTTAAAGTCCTAAGTACACGGGTGAGTTTTCCAGAAGTTCCCCAAATTAAGAAAGAAATTTTAAAAGTCAGTCGGGTCAACCCAGTAAAAGTTATTCTTGATTTAAAGAGAGTAAACTATTTAGACTCTGCCGCTCTTGGAATGTTATTTCAAGTGCAGAGTCGCTTTGCAAAAACAAGCATCGAGTTATGTTTAGCGAATATTAATCGGACAATTCAAACCGTTCTTTCTTTGACTAAATCAGACAAATTACTTTCTGTCTACAAGTCTGTCGAAGACGCTTTAAGACAAACTAACGTTTAGAGAACTGAGGAGCTCGTCTTGCTTTATGGAGCCCGTATTTTTTTCGTTCTACCATACGTGGATCCCGAGTTAGCATACCATTTTTACGCAATGTAGAATGCAAATTAGGATCATGAGCTTCTAGTGCACGAGCTACTCCTAAACGAATAGCCCCAGCTTGGCCTGTGGGACCACCACCATACACATTGACTGTAACATCAAACTCTGCTTCCTTGCCTGTAACTACTAATGGTGATTTAGCAATTACTTGCCAGGCCTTACGCGGGAAGTACTCTTCTAATGATCGCTTATTGACAATAAATTTTCCACTCCCCTTTACTACTTTCACGCGTGCTACACTTGTTTTTCTTCTTCCTGTAAATAAATCCTCAGGTTTTCGATTTCTTTTTTCTTGTTTAACAGATTCTTGTTCTAAAGTTTCTACTGTTTCGCTCATAATATATCCTTTTTACGCTGATAGTTCAATCTTTTCTGGCTTTAATGCTTGTAAATTATGATTTTCGTCAGGAAAAACCCTTACTTTTTTTAATAACTTCCTGGATAAGCGATTTTTCGGGAGCATTCCTTTTAAAGCATGTAAAATTACCTTACTGGGGTCTTTTTGCAATTGATCTTGCAAGGTTGTCTTACGCAGGCCTCCCATATATCCCGTATGCCGAATATATTCTTTTTGCTGCATTTTATTTCCAGTGACTTTAATTTTTGCAGCATTAACAATAACGAAGTTTTCTCCCATGTAAACTCCTGGTTGGTAATTAGGCAAATGCTTTCCTTGCAAGCGAAACGCAATTTGGCTTACCAATCTTCCGAGTGTCTTACCTTCTGCATCAATAAGCACCCAGTAGGGTTCAATATTTTCTTTTTTGGTAACTGTTGTTTGTTGGCCGTATAATGGATTCATGGAGTCATGTTTTAAACTTGACACAGCTTGTCGAGCAAGTTATACTTTTACATGGACAACAAAATCAGCTTATGGAAAAACCTTTTTGGTGAGCGTTTTAGTCAAAAATGGGATAAAGTTCGATATTACGGGATTGAGCAAAATTTATCTTTACCCGAGAAAAAAAGAGAGTTAATTACAAACGAAATAGCACTTTTAATTACTATCATGAATTTTATTGTCATGGGTTTTTATTTTATTGGTTCTTTAGTTACGGATTATCCTAGAGCTTATCTCTATTTGCTCATCGTAGCTGGTTTTGCCTTCATTAGTATTTTTTTATCAAGACCGTACGTAAAACCTTCTATTTTTAAAACAGCTTTTTATGGAAGTATATTACTCGTTTTAGTTTTTGCCTCGCTCTTTGCAGGAAGTAAGGCCAATATCCACTTAATTTTATCAGCTTCGATTTTAGCTCCCTTTGTTACTTTGCAAAAATCTGAAAAGACCCTTTTAGTACTTGGTGTTGCAATGAATATTTTGTTTACAATCGTTTTAGTGGTAGCTTTTAATTTCATGGATCCCTTATTCCCTCTCAATGGGTTTGCACTGTATTTAACGCAAACTGCAATGTTTTCCTTTTATTTAATACCCGTATTAGGTTTTGGACATTTTGTATGGAAAGAAACCCATTTATTAGAGGAATATCTGGAAAATGAGAAAAATAAATCTGATTTATTACTAAAAAGTATTTTACCGGAGACCATAGCCGAAGAGCTTAAAAATACAGGTCATTCTGAGCCTCGTTATTATGATCAAGCTACCGTCCTTTTTACAGATTTTGTAGGTTTTACTAAAGTAAGTGCTAATCTTACCCCCCAAAAACTTGTCGGAGAATTAGATTTATGTTTTTCTTATTTTGATAGCGTAATGAAGAAGTATGGTCTCGAAAAATTAAAAACCATTGGCGATGCTTACATGGCCGTTGCTGGTATCCCTATTGAAAAAAAAACTCATGCTATTGACGCTGTCATGGCAGCTCTCGAAATTCGAGAAATTATGCGATATATGAAAGAATTTCGTAAAGCAGAGGAAGATTTCTTTTGGGAAATTCGTATAGGCCTGCATAGTGGGCCTTTAGTCGCGGGAATTATTGGGGAAGAAAAATTTGCCTACGACGTTTGGGGTGATACTGTGAACACGGCTTCTCGCATGGAATCGGCAGGCAAAGCAGATAGTATTAATATCTCGAAAGAAACGTATGAGTTAATTAAAGATTTTTTTCAATGTGAATATCGCGGAAAAATTGCGGTTAAGAATATAGGGAAGCTAGAAATGTATTTTGTCCATGGTTTAAAAGAACAGTACTCCCATACTCATACAGTTTTAAGTCCAAATGAACGATTTTTACAAGAATATAAAAAACTATGCTTACCAAAGAATACGAGTACCAAAAATGATCTCTAAATAATCCATTTTTTTAAAAAAGTTTCATCAGTCGAACAATTTGTTCACCCATCCGTCTTCCTTCGTCGTATGTTTTTTGAACTCCATCGGGATCTGTATAGTCCCATGTATTTACAGGCAAAGAACCATCAGGATAAGCATAGTAAATTTTTTGTAGTAATGGTTTTTCCCGCTCTAGTAATGATTTTTCAAAAAAGATGCGAGTCATTTTTCTATAGTAAACAGCAATTACAAAATCCACCTCCTTTGCAATATGTCGGACTGGTAAATTGTTCATAATTCCGCCATCAAGATAATAATAACCATCAAAAAGCTTTTGTACACTTGTAACAGGTGGCGCACTACTCGATGCTAAAATAGCATCTTCTATTTTTTCCGGTGTATCTAATTCTTTTTCCGTAAATATAACCTCACGTAATCCTTCCTCCTCTGCAATTTTTGACATCAAAGGCTCATAAATTCCTTTTTCATTATTAGCATTTTCTTTCCGAAAGGCATTTACAATCCGCACCATAAAGGAAGTAAGCCTCATTTTATTTTCATCGGGCTCTAAATGTCGTGGCAATCGTAATGCATTGAATACAAAGTGAATTTTACTCGATTGTAATTTTTGCATATTCAAATGCTTCGCAACAATATAGCGATACATCCTTTCATGAGGAAATGGTTTCTTCCCTGTTACTAAATCACTCATATAAAAGTTTGATGGATTTTTTCGAACAAGATCACAAAATTCAGCAACTAAATCATCCGGCGAAGTACTAAAAAGAGAAAGTCCCATGGCTGTCCCTGCAGAAGTTCCGCTAATCGATCGAATAGGCAAGCCCGCTTGCGTTAAAACTGAACCGACCCCTAAACCAAAAAAAGCCTTACAACCACCACCGGCAATGGTGAGCCCCATTTTGGGCTTGCCTGTAATGATGTCAAAGAAATGCGATAGGTCGGAT
Organism: Candidatus Hydrogenedentota bacterium; assembly: GCA_003695005.1. Lineage (GTDB taxonomy): Bacteria > Spirochaetota > Leptospiria > Turneriellales > J094 > J094. The sequence continues at coordinate 5,698 of RFJE01000056.1, forward strand.
ACGAAATCAGTAGGATTCATTTTTGGTTTAAGTTATTTTTGCCAAACACTAAACCTAAAGATTCTTCAATAGAACCGCGAATTAACTCCACTGCATTTTTTACATCGGGGGAAATAGATGTAACTTCCATAAGCCCCTGTATCATCCCTGTCTTAACCTTTTCCTGAAATAAAGGTAATTTTTCATCCACAGCTTCCATGACCCCTTGTTTTACTTTTTCACCAACTAAATTGGCTACGTTTTCTAGCTCGTGGTCTAGCTTTTGCTTCTTCCACTTTTGAACAGCCAATAGCATCAAAAGACCTGTTAAAATAGAACTGAATAGGGACGATATCACAATAGCTATTATGATTTCACTCATGTAAAAACAACCTCTCGTGAGTTTGAATTTGTAAAATACTTTTTTGGTGGAACCCATCCCCCAAAAATTTCTTCTAATTTCTCCGCAACTGCAATCGTAAGAGCATCGTTTTTACGAATACCAATAACCTGTACCCCTAATGGTAAACCCTCTTGGTTTAAGCCAAGAGGTACTTGCGTAGCGGGAAATTCCATTGCATTAATGATTGCTGTATAGACCCAATCAAAGGAAAGTCTCTGAACAGGCTGATTATGTTTTGGCGCCACTTGCGAATGACTTGGAAATAGTATAATTCCATTTTCTCCCATTAGCTCTTCTAGCTCTTGCCGAAGTTCGAAGCCAAGCTGCTTCATTTGCTGGATTCGCTTCGGTAATAGTTTTGGGAAAACTTCAATGGCAGAAAGCACAATAGCCGGCAAAGTATGGTGACTTGGCCCAATAAAATAACGAAATAACTCCACTACGGGATTAATTGGCTTCCCATTGCCCATCAGGGTAGCGAAGGAAGTTTCAGTAGCAGAGTTTAAAAACGAAGACCAAATTTCAAAAGAATGCTTTAAAGCTTTTGGCTTTGCCTGTATAACACGAGCACCTAACTGTTTCAACGCATATACGACTTCTTGTTGCGATTTCCGTAATTCAGCACTTACGGGGGTAACCCCATTATCTTCAATGTTCACTACAGTTAAAGTAGAATAATCCACCTCTTTCTTTTGTAAATCAAGATCAATGCAATATGGATCTACCCCATCAGGGCCGGCCAAGATTTTGAGTAAAGGAAATAAATCTTCCGCAAAGCGCACTAAAGGTCCAGTACAAATCATTCTTAAGGCTTCGTTTTCTGCTGTCGGAAATTGGCCTGTCGAAGGAACAAGACCGCCTGTTGGCTTATGGCCAAAAATGCCATTAAAAAAGGCCGGCATTCGAATACTACCTCCAATATCCGATCCTAGGCCAACAGGCGCACCCCCTGCCGAAACAATCGCGCCTTCTCCACCAGAACTTCCACCCACTGTGCGTGATAAATCATAAGGATTGTTACTGCGACCATAAACTTTGTTATCGGATTCCATCCACATACAAAGCTCGGAAACATTGGTAACCCCTAATGGAATTAAGCCGGCATTTCGATAGCGCTTTACGGTAACTGCATCTTCTTTTGGATAATAATTTTTTCTAGCAACCAAGCCCCCACTGTTCGGCATTCCCTTTAAAGCAAAACTTTCCTTAATGGAAGTAGGTACGCCAAAGTAAGGACTGTTAGGAGCTTTACCTTTTTGTAATAGGGCATCCGCTTGTTCAGCTTCTTGTAAAGCTTCTTCAAAACGAGTTTTTACCATGGCATTTAAATCTGGATTTACTTTTTGGATTTGGTGAATAAATGCTTGTGTTACCTCAACAGAAGTAATTTCTCGATCACGAATCAGTTTTCCAATTTTTAGTCCTGAAAGTTGCCATAAGTCCATACACGGACACCTTAAGTTTTAGCAAGAGTTTGTAAAGATTTACTTATGAGCTGCGTTCAGCGATTCACGGGTTCAAGTTCTAAATGCAATATCTTGACGTAAGAAGTCGCGTTGGGCGCGCAGTGATGAGACGTTTGACAATTTTAGGAATTTTGAATTATAAGCCGTTAAAAGATTCCTTTCTCTTTTAAGGATTGCTCGCTAAGCCCTGTTATTCTTACAATTGTTGATATGTCAAAACCATCTTCTTTCATACGGCGAGCAGTCTCTAATTTCCCTTCTTCTTTTCCTTTTTGTATTCCTTTTTGTATTCCTTTTTGTATTCCTTTTTCCATACCCTTTTCCATGCCCTCTTGTATATAC
>RFJE01000057.1 GCA_003695005.1 Candidatus Hydrogenedentota bacterium
AAATTATTCTTATAGGTTTGGTTATTTTAACCTTGTCTGTCATTTATGATATTGTTTCCGTAACAGCTAGGATTCCCTACCTTCCGCTTACGTTATCTGGAATGACGTTTTTAATATTAAGCTTTGCTTGGTTATTAGGAAATCGCTATACAGAATTGTATAACCGGTTAGATGAGGAAACAAATTTACTCGAAGTCAAAGTACGAGAGAGAACCGAAGAATTGCGAGATGCCATTTTCAAACTACAAGAGCGAAATAAACAACATGAGAAAGATTTAAGATTGGCTCGCGTCATCCAAATGAATTTATTGCCGGATCAGCCGGAAAATTTAGAGGGTCTGCGCTTTGTGGCTCATTATTTACCCATGGATGATTTAGGCGGCGATTTTTATGACATCTTCCCCTTTAGCCAAACAAAAACAGGATTTTTGCTAACCGATGTTGCGGGTCATGGAGTGGCCGCTGCTCTTGTTTCCATGATGCTAAAACTTGCATTTACTTCCGAAGCAAAAAACGATAAATTACCCGCAGAAGTTTTAACACAGGTAAATGACAGTATGATGTCTCATTTAACTACGGGTGAGTTTTTTACCTGCGTTTATGGCGTTTTAGATCGAGCAAAGCAAAGTTTTATTTATGCATCTGGTGGTCATTTGCCGGTTTTGCATTACAAGAAACGAGATCATCAAATTTATGAGTTAGAAAATACAGGTCCTATTATGGGATTTCGTCGCGGAGTTGAGTTTGAAAATAAAGAAATTAAAGTGCAAGAAGGAGATAGACTAATCTTTTACACCGATGGGGTGATTGAAGCGCGCAATGCACGAGAAGATGAATTTGGATTAGATCGGCTTAAAGAAACATTATTAAAATATAGCGAATCGCCATTAGATCGTTCTGTGCAAGCTTTAATGAGGGAGCTATACTCTTATTCAGGAGATTGGACCGTACAGGATGATTTTACTTTATTTATAGTGGAGATTGTTCAGCTGTGAATCCGTTTGATGAAGAGTTCTTACATTTTTTAGAAAGCAAGGGAATTGTTACAGAAGCGGAAGCTCATGAGTTTCGGGAAATTCATAAAGAAGTCCATTTATCTATTCCGTCGATTTTACTCGCTCAATCAAAATTTTCCACAAAACAATTGAGCGAATTCCTGACGGAATTTACAGGGATTTCCATTTTACCTTTTCTTAAAGATACAACTTTTGATGCTTCCCTTTTTGAGCTTTTGCCAAAAGAATTTTGTGTAGGCAAGCAAGTTGTTCCGTTAAAGCAAGAAGGTAGTTCTTTGCAAGTGGCTATGGCTTCACCCCATTATAAAAATATCCGCGAGGAAATTGCTTTTATGACGGATTTTGAACCACAAATTTTTTTAGCGGATTCTGATACCATTGCAGCTTTATTAGAACAAACAAGTTTTCATGCGGGGATGGACACAGAAGCAGGAGATAACCGGATTATCCAGCTTGTCCAAAACATTATTTCTTTTGCGTATGAGAAAAAAGCTTCGGACATTCATATTGAGCCCGCAGGAAACCAGGTGCGTTTGCGCTATCGTATTGATGGAGTTTTAGTGGATATACCAGGGTTTAACATCATTAAGGAAGAATTGCCTGCTTTAATTTCTCGCATTAAAATTATGAGCGGGATGGACATTGCCGAGAAGCGTTTGCCACAAGATGGAAGGATTTTATATCGTGACGAAAAAAGATCAAAGGACATTGATATTCGTGTTTCAGTAATCCCATCCATGAAAGGCGAAGCTGTGGTTATGCGAATTTTAGATCGGGATGCAGTTTTAATGAACTTATCTGCACTTGGTTTTTCCCGCAAAGACTTAAAACTCATACGAAGTCATTTGTCTAAAACCCATGGAATGATTATTTTAACCGGTCCGACAGGTTCAGGGAAAACCACAACTTTATACGCCATGCTTTCCGAAGTAAACACACCCGAGAAAAAAATTCTTACCATTGAAGATCCCGTAGAGTATCAAATTGATGGGATCGAGCAAGTACAGACCCACGCTGAAATTGGCCTTACGTTTGCAGAGGGGCTTCGATCCTTTTTGCGCCACGACCCAGATGTAATAATGGTAGGTGAGATTCGCGACGAAGAAACAGCAGAAATTGCAGTTCGTTCTTCGTTAACAGGTCATTTGGTTTTATCTACTTTACACACCAATGATTCAACTTCGGCTGCCACACGACTCGTCGATATGAAAGTAAAACCCTATTTAGCAGCATCCACTTTATCGCTTGTCATTTCCCAAAGGCTTGTCCGAAAACTTTGCGAAAACTGCAAAAGGAAAGTTCGGGTCAAAGCAGAAAAACTAAAAGAGTATGGTATTTTTGGTAAAATCAAAGCGGGTAGCTTTTTATACGAACCTGTAGGATGTCGCGAATGTAACCAAACGGGGTACAAAGGACGCTTGGCTATTTTTGAAACCTTAAGTTTTGATGATAAAATCCGTCAGGCAATTGTAGAGGAAAAATCAGCGTCGGAGATTCGAAAAATGGCTCTTAAATCGGGACTAAAAACTTTACTAGATAGCGGACTTGAAAAAGTAAAAAAAGGATTTACAAGTTTAGAAGAAGTATTTCGAGTTACTCACGATTTTTAGTTTCTTCTTTTTTTGCTTCTTCCCAAGCTGCCTCCCATTCTTCTGTGGAAGGTAATTCATCCTTTTCGAGCTTATCTTTAAATTTCTTTTCCATAAAGCGGAAACGGGTTCGAAATTTCTCATTTGATTTTTGTAAAGCTCGCTCCGGATCTAAACCATATTTACGAGCCATTTGGCTAATGGCAAATAATAAATCCCCGAGTTCCTCTTCGGCTTTTTCTACATTCGAAACTTCTTCTGTAAAATTTGTTGGCAAAAGCTTTAGCCACTCTGTAAGCTCTTCTTGAATTTTCTTTTCGATGTCTTGTTTTGTATGAATTTCTTTTTGCCAATCAAAATGAACTCGCGAGACTTTTTGCCCCATTCGTAAAGCTTTTAAAAGCGCAGGCATGGAATTTGGTATGGAATCTAGCATGGACTTTTCGAGGCCTTTTTTTTCTCGCTCCGTTCGTTTTAACTTCTCCCAATTTTGTAAAACTTGTTCGGCCGAATCTACTCCTTGCAAATCCCCATAAACATGTGGATGACGAAAAATAAGTTTTTCTGTCATATACTTTGCTATATCTTGAAAAGTAAACTTATTTTTTTCGGAAGCTAACTGCGCTTGGAAAATAACTTGGAATAAAACATCCCCTAATTCTTCTTTTAAGTTTCCCCAAGTTCTTTCGTCTTCTTCCTGTAATTTGTAAATCGCATCGATGGCCTCATAAGTTTCTTCTACAAGATGCTTGGCCATACTTTGGTGCGTTTGTTTTAAATCCCAAGGACAACCACCATTTGGATCTCGTAAATCTTTCGCTACTTGCAATAAAGCTTCTATTGGATTTTGTAAATCGGGTGTCTTCTTCATACGGCAAACAAGAATAAAAAGACATCTCGTCTAGTGCAAGCACCGATATGGCGAAACTCCGTATCGCGGGAGCAAGACGCTTGCTCTTGACAGCATATTTCGCACAGAAAAAACTAGCGTATAATGACTTTACTATCTTTTAGGAAAAATCTGATATTTTTAGCTTTCTTATCGAGTCTCCTCTATGCACAATCAGCCACTGATTTATTGCAATTGGACAGTATGGTAAATTCACCGAATATTCCGCATGAAAGCGTAGCTACTTCGGATGATACCACAGCCCTGTACTATAATCCTGCGGGCATAGGAATTCACCCTCTTCAGTTTGGATTTTTTTATGGGAATGACTTTATCGATAAGTTGCAAGATTACACGGTTTTATTAAATGCATTTGGAATCGCTTTTTCCACACAATGGCGGAATGGACAACAAGGTTATTCTGCAAGACGTTACACCGTTGGGTTAGGTTTAGGAGGGAATCAGACTTTTAGCATAGGTACTTCTTACAGCTGGTATGATTCGAAAGTACAGCTTATTAATAATTATACACAATGGGATATTGGTTTTTTACTGCGTCCTGCACGGTGGTTGTCTCTTGGAGCCGTGGCTAGAGGAGTAAATAAGCCTTCTCCTTTAAACCAACAAATCCGTGAAAAATGGGATTTTGGTATTGGTTTTCGACCTTTGGCCATGTTTACACAAAGTGGTTACTCTCCTCGGGTATTAGGCATTTTTGCAGATCCCGACTCTTTTACGTTTAGTGTGGATTCCACTTGGTATTTAGATACAAATTTAAAAAAAATGCTTCCTCGCTACACCATTGAGTATATACCCGTACGAGGCTGGACTGCTTATGGGGGATGGGATAATTTTAGTAATGTGTTTTTTGGCTTAAAAGTGAGTCAAAACTTAATGGAGCTTACAGGCCAAGTAAAATTACCCAAAGAAAAAGGGTCATTCTTTAGTGCGGGTGTCATGGTCTCAAAAGAAAGATTTATTACAGAAAGCGAAACCATTACACGTAGTTTAGTCATTCCACTTGATATAAAATATATAGAAACGAAACAAGAAGGATTTCTTTTCTTAAATGAAAACATTACTTTTTATGAGATATTAGCTGCTATTCGGCAAGCAGCAAAAGATCCTCAAATTGCTTCTATTATCTTAAAAGGTCGATCTTTTTCGGGAGGATGGGGGCAAGCTGAAGAACTTCGATCGGCTCTTACGCAATTTAAATTAGAATCAGGCAAAGCGGTCTATGCATTTTTAGAAAGCGGGGGAAATAAAGAATATTATATTGCCTCTGTTGCTGATGTTATTTCCATGCCTCCAGCTGGATCATTAGAGGTAAGCGGTTTAAAAGCAGATACTTATTATGTAAAAAGTTTGCTGGATAAACTAGGAATTAAAGCAGAATTTGTTCATATTGGAAATTACAAAACAGCACCGGAAAGCTTTACAAGAGACAATCCTTCTGAATACCAAAAAGAGCAGATGCTAGAAATTCTAACGGATTTAAGCAATGAAATGAAGCGTGCTATTTTGTTTAATCGTAAAACATTAACAACAGAAGATTTGCAAAAAATTCAAGAGAAGGCGCTTTTTACGGCAAGCGAGGCAGAAAAGTATCATTTAATAGATAAAGTTCAATATTGGGAAGATGTAAAGGCAATGGCACTACAGGGAAAACTTTTAGATATTGCCTGGTCGGTAGATTTAAGTACTTATATTAAAACAAAATTTTATGATGATACCTGGGGTAGTAAACCTGTGGTTGCCATTGTTGTTTTAGAGGGTGAAATTGTTGATGGAGATTATTCAGGTCCTGGTTTGTTTTCCGCTCACACAATTGCATCGGAAAGAACTGCGAAATTAATTCGTTCTTTAAGAGATAATCCTAGTGTAAATGCCGTTGTCATTCGGATTAACTCACCCGGGGGGAGTGGGTTAGCTTCGGATATTATCTGGAAAGAAATAAGATTACTGAAGGAAGAAAAGCCTGTCGTTATATCGATTGGGGATGTAGCCGCCTCCGGGGGCTATTATATAGCCATGGGAGGCGATGATATTTTTGTAAACCATAACTCTATTACCGGAAGCATTGGCGTCTTTGGAGGTAAGTTTTCTTTAAAAGGTCTTTATGAGTGGTTAGGCATCAACAAGCACACTTTTAAAACCGGTCAAAAAGCAGCCATTTTTTCGGAGGCCGAAGACTTTACGCCAGAAGAAAAGGCTCTACTGCAAGAACACTTAAAACAATTTTACGCTCTTTTTATTGATCGCGTTTCTAGGAACCGAACGAATTTAACAAGAGAGGCTGTGGAACAAAATGCACAAGGGCGGGTTTATACAGGCCATTCTGCGAAGCAACGCGGAATGGTGGATCATTATGGTGGACTTTTAATTGCCTTAGATATGGCAATGGTCAAAGCAGGGGTTGATCCTGCGAATGTTGAGATCCAAATGTACCCTCGCAACACTGCATTAGGGGGATTACTAGACGGTTCTTCTTCCATGTTACTTCCGAACTTAGTACGACAAGCGATCCGAATCATGAGTACCTCTGAAAAACTCAAGGATGATAAGATTCTTTTCCTAATGCCGTATGAGCTTAACATCCATTAAACCAGCATCTCTTTTAATTCATGCTCCGAATTGGGTAGGCGATCATGCGATGGCTTTTCCTTTTTATTCTGTTTTACAAAAATTATTTCCAGAAGCAAAGAAGTATTTACTAGGGAGGAAATGGATTACTAGCCTTGTACCACCAAATGTATTTAACGAAGTATTTGTGCTCGAAGGGAAGCAACTACCCGATACGTTAAGACAACAATTGCAGAAAAAAAAAATTGAGATGGGGTTTACTCTTTCTCCTAGTTTTCGAAGTGCATTTTTATTAAAGTCAATAAAAATCCCCTTTCGAATAGGTTATAAAACAGATTTTCGATCTTGGCTGCTACACTATCCTCCACAGCGAGGGGCACTGCGAATCCCTCCATATAACCAGTGGGAGCATCGTTCTCTTTCGTACATTCGTTTATTAACTCCTTTTTTTGAACAGGACAAAATTGCCGAGGATTACTGGGAACGGGGGAAAGCTAGCGTGTGGAATTTCCCTTTCCCAAAATCACTGATGCAAAAATGGAATAAACAACTGCCAAAACAATTTTGGGTAATATGCCCTGGCAGTGTTGCCCCTTCTAAAGTATATCCAATGCATCATTTAGCAAAAGTCATAGAGTCTTGTCCAAGAACACACTTTGTTTTACTCGGTAGTCATATTGAACAAGGATATGCCAAGCAGTTAAAATCACTTTTATCTAAAAGCTCAAATCAAAAAATTGTTGATCTCACAAACCAAACGAACCTGCTAGAAGCTCTCTTTATTCTAAAAAAAGCAAAAGGTTTAATTGCAAATGATTCCGGCCTTGCTCATATCAGTTTTTTAACACAAACACCG